>JAJECR010000049.1 GCA_022821935.1 Candidatus Latescibacterota bacterium | reverse complement strand
CAGCGTGTCTACCAATTCCACCACTTCGGCGTCAGGACGGCTCGGCGGCAGAAGGAACCGCCGCGCGATAGTCCTCGGACTAAGGTGTGGACCCTGATTCCCCGGGAGCGGCGGGCAAGCCTGATTCCGCCTCGGGCAATCCCTGGGCGGGGGACGCCTGCTGGTTTCTCAGGGCTTCTTCCTGGATTATGCTTCGCGTACCCTGCGTCTCGTCGGGCAACAGGTTCAGCCCGATGACGATCAGCATGTAAAGCGTCGCGAGCACGGTCGTTATTTTACCCAGGAAGGTCGCGGCGCCCCGGCCACCAAACATCTGGCCGGCCATGCCGCCGGTAGGCCCCCCCGTACCGAAAGCGCTCGACAGGCCGCCGCCCTTGCCCGACTGCAACAGGACAGAGAGGATCAAAACGAGACAGACCAGTACATGGATCGTAACTACAGAGGTAAACACGGTGTGTGTCCTTCGATAGGCGAGCGGCTTACAGCCCGCCGGGTTACATCAGAGGCCGTGGATTCCGGCCCGGACGATCGCCTCGAACGACGAGGCATCCAGGCTGGCACCACCCACGAGCGCACCGTCGATGTTCGGCCGGGCCATCAACGCGCCCGCGTTTTCCGGCTTTACGCTTCCTCCGTACTGAATTCGAATCCGGCCGGCGAAGTCGTCGTCAAACATATCCGCGACAACCGCCCTCAGGTGACCGTGCACCTGGTCCGCCTGATCCGGAGTGGCCACCCTTCCGGTTCCGATCGCCCAGACCGGTTCATAAGCCAGGACGAGATCGTCTGCCGTCTCGGGTGCCGTTCCGGCGAGACCCTGGCGGACCTGATCGTCCACCACCGTCTCGGTTCGGCCGGCTTCCCGGTCCTCCAGCGTCTCGCCGACGCAGAGGATGGGAGTAAGGCCCGCTGTAACCGCGGATCTCACTTTATCGTTGACGGACTCATTCGTTTCATTGAAAAACGTCCGCCTTTCAGAGTGCCCCAATATAACGTACCTGCACCCCGAAGTCAACAGCATTGTGGCGGACACTTCTCCCGTAAACGCACCTTCCGGGGCCGCGTGCATGTTCTGTGCGCCCAGCGAAATGGAACTGCCGGATAGCTGCGTGGCCGCGACGGTCAAATGGGTGAAAGGCGGGCACAACACCAGGTCCGCGGACAGGACAAGCGATTCCGCGCGTTCGATCACCCCGGCGACCAGCGAAGCGCCGTCGACCACGTCGGTATGCATTTTCCAGTTGCCGGCGATGATCAACCGGCGCGCCACCGTTGTCAATTTCACTCCGGGGGATTGCTATCCGAAAAACACCTGGGCGATTTCATACAGTTCCATGTCGACCGTGCGAATCCGGCCGGTCACTTCGGAAAGCGGCACGGTTCCGATCTTCGCGCCTTTAAGCGCCACCATCTTGCCGAAATCCCCGCTGTGCACCAGGTCGGCCGCGGTAACACCGTACCTTGTCGCCAACACCCGGTCGTAGGGCGTAGGAGAGCCGCCGCGCTGAATGTAACCCAGGATCGTCACCCGGGTTTCTATCTGCGCCCGGCGTTCAATCTCGGCGCCTACTACTTCTCCGATCCCACCCAGGCGCACGTGTCCGAACTCATCCACCTGGTCATCCTGGGTAACCTGGCCCGGGGCGTCCTTCATCGTGAAACCCTCCGCGACCACGACGAGGCTGAAGGTCTTGCCCCGGTCGATGCGCTGTTTCACGAGGGCGCAGACATCGTCCAGGTCCATCGGCACCTCAGGTATCAGGATGCAGTCCGCTCCACCGGCAATGCCCGATTTTATCGCGATCCAGCCCGTATGCCTGCCCATCACCTCGATGACCATCACCCGGTGGTGGGACTCCGCGGTGGTATGCAGACGGTCTATGGCATCGGTGGCGATGGTCACCGCCGTGTCGAAGCCGAACGTCATGTCCGTCCCGACGATGTCGTTGTCGATCGTCTTCGGAAGGCCGACCATGGGGATGCCGGCTTCGTTCAGGGCTGCCGCGGCGCCCAGGGTATCTTCGCCGCCTATGGCGACCACCGCTTCCAGGCCCAGCTTTCTGACGTTTCCCTTGATCCGTTCGATGTCGGCTTCGTCCTTCATCGGATTGGTCCGGGAAGTTCCCAGGATGGTGCCGCCCCGATGCAGGATGCCGGACACGGATGCCAGATCGAGCGGGATGGTATCATTGTTGATCAACCCGGCCCAACCATTGCGAATGCCAACCATAGTCGAACCATAGGTCTTTATCGACCGGCGAGTCACCGCGCGGATTGCGGCATTCAATCCCGGGCAGTCCCCGCCGCCCGTCAATATTCCGATGCGCATATGGAGTCTTCTCTCCTGCCGACTGAGGGTGATACGGATACTTCTAGGGCGCGTGCGACTGGCTCCAGCGCGCAACCACTCATGCGCGCAACCGGTCAGGCGCGTGCAACAGTCAGGGCGAATACCCTTTCGGCGCCTGCCTTAAGCAGGGCCCGGGCGCAACTGTTTATCGTTGCCCCCGTCGTGAATATATCGTCCACCAGCGAGACCGTAGCGTCGCGCACCGCCTCGACCCGGCCGACCTCGAACACGCCCTCGACATTGGCCATGCGCGCGTCGGGACTCAAAGAGGTCTGCGTCGGTGTATTTCGGTTTCGTACAAGGACGTTTTCCAGAACCGGAATGCCAGTTTCATCCGATATGCCCCGTGCGATATACACACTTTGATTGTACCCCCTTTCCCGGATTCTCAGGGGATGCAGGGGCACGGGCACAACGGCCGTAATATGCGGAATCTCCGGCTCTCCTTCAACCCTTTTTGCCAGCAGGGAACCCAGGAACCGCCCGATACCGGGGCGATTCCGGTACTTGAGTTGATGGATGAGATCCTGAAGCGGCCTGTTGAACTGGAAACCGGAAAGCGCGCCGTCAAAATAGAAAGTGCGTCCCTTGCAGGCCGCGCACGACGCCACCGGGTTGTCCAGCGGATGGCCGCATCGTTCGCAGTACGGTGCGTCGATCGATATCAGGCCGGACGCGCAGTCATCGCATATGACCAGCCGGTCGTGTGAAACCCGGACCCTGCAAAGTACGCAGCATGGCGGATAGACCAGGTCCAGCACCGTGCGGCCGGCCGTTCGTAACGTATTGAGAGAAACGGTCATGTGCAATTGAAACGTGGGCTGGCGCCACGTCGCAGGACCGGCGGCGGTTCAAAAGGCTGGCGCCGCGTCGCAGGGCCGGCGGCGGAGAGGCATGGGGTTGCGGAACCGTCGCGGCTGAAACCGCCACACGCGCCCGCTATCATCACCCGCGGCGGGGTCGATTCCGCCCCGACCGCTGCCGGGCGCGGCTTCTGAGCCATCCCAGGAGAAGAACCCCCATACCGCATAACATGATACTGATGCCTTGGTTGACGGACAGAACCGGACCGGCCGCACCCAGGCTACCCAGCGTCATGCTGGATTCATAGTACCTGAACAGATCGACAATAAACCTGGTGATCGGTTCGCTGATGAGCAGAACGGCGAAGATGAAGCCGTCGAATCGCGGCCTGCGGTCCAGCCACATCAGCAGGCCGAAAAGTCCGAATCCCAGCGCCGCATTGTAAAGCTGGGCGGGATGCAGGGGTACGTCCGGATAGAAAGAACCCGCCGCGCTGAACGCCGGAAAGACCACACCCAGGGCGGACTCGGTGGGCAGTCCGAAACAGCAGCCGTTCATGAAACATCCGACGCGGCTGATCCCGATGCCGAGGGCGATACTCGGCGCAAAGGCGTCGCAGGTCTTCCAGACGGACAACCCGTTCACGCGAAGGTAAAGTATGGATACCAGGATGGCCGCGATGAACCCGCCGTACATCGTCAGTCCGGTCAGACCGATCGAACCGGAGCTTTGAAAGGGACTGATGATATCCAGGGGATTCGCGCTGAACTCGTTCCAGTGGGGTATGACGTACATGATCCTTGCCCCGACAATACCCGCGAGCATGATGAGCAGACTCATGTTGATCATCTTGTTCTGGTTCAAGCCGCGTGCCCTGGCCCGTCTCAGCGCCAGGATGATGCCCACCAGAAAGGAAACGGCCAGCAAAAGACCGTAGGTTCGTACGCTCAACGGGCCGAGCTCAAACAGTATGGGATGCATGTGTTTTCCTTGTTCCTTGTTCGCGACCGGTAATGGTCAGTAGTCGAATCGATGACGCCAGACGTTCAGCAGCAGGCCGCTGAGGATCAGGCTGGTCATCAGAAAGGAGCCGCCGTAGCTGAGAAAGGGCAGGGGTACGCCGGCGATCGGCAGCATACCGACGGCCATTCCCACGTTCATGATTACGTGAAAGATGAATACGGAAACGCAACCGGCAGCAAGCAGGCTCTGGTACCTGCTCTTGACGTTCATCGCGATATAGATGCCGATGAGAATGAAGACCAGATACAGTACGAGGACGGTGATCGATCCGACAAAACCGAATTCCTCGGCGATGACGGAGAATATGAAATCGGTGTGCTGCTCGGGAAGGAAGGCCAGGGAGGTCTGGGATCCCTGCAGAAAACCGCGACCGAACAGTCCACCCGATCCTATGGCTATCTTGGACTGGATGATCTGGTAACCCGCGCCTTTCGGATCGACCTGGGGATTCAGAAAGGTCTCGACGCGCCGCTGCTGATAGTCGTGCAGCGAGTCCCAGATCGGTTCCGCGCCCAGGCCTACCCCCAGATGCGCCGCGATCAGGAATACGGTGACGAATCGCGGCGGCCACTTCAGATACATTATGCCGGCCACAATGAGTATGAAGACCGACCAGGTGATCCAGTCGAACCCGGTCACCACGCCGATTACAACGCCGATCAGAGGGGAAACCAGGAGCATCAGCTCGAGCACGCTCCATCCTGCCCAGAGCAGCACGCCGCACAGGATCGCCCCGAAAACGACGGACGTGCCCAAGTCGGGCTGAGACAGAATGAAGAAGACGGGCAGGGCCGCGATAACAACACAGGTAGTCATCACCGAGGGCCGCCGCAGGTTGGTCCGGATCTGGGACAGATACTGGGCGAGCGCAAGGATGACGGCGACCTTCGCCAGTTCGGAGGGCTGTATGCCGATGAATCCGAGCCTGATCCAGCGGCTGGACCCCTTGACCGTGCCCGTGACCAGCACGACGACCAGCAGGATCATTACCAGCACGAAAACGGGTATGGTAATGGCCTGCAGGAACCGGATGGGCAACACCGAAGTCACGTACATGACGCCGATGCCGATGACAAACCACATAGACTGGAGCATGTACCGGGACATGCCCAGACCGGTCTCGTCGCGGGTGGCGCTGTAGATCACGACGATGCCGATTACGGACAGCAGGATGGATATTATGACGAGTGTGCGGTTTAGCTGGATTTCCATGGCATCTCAACTGCATCTGTCAGGGTAAGGCGTATGCTCCGGAGCCGGTGCGACCCGCAACGGGGTTGAACTCGAGGGAAAGATAGGCATCGATGACCCGCCTTACGACGGGCACCGCGGAACCCGAAGGCGCATTCTCCATGATCGCCGCCACGGCGATCCGGGGCGAATCAGCCGGCGCGTACCCGATAAACCAGGAATGGTCCAGACCGTGTGGATTCTCAGCCGTGCCCGTCTTTCCGGCCACTTGCGCGTAGGGCAGTCGCACCGACCTTCCGGTTCCCTGATTTACCACGTTGATCATGGCGTCCTGAATCAAGCGCATCGTTTCCGGAGAAACTGGAAGCAGGTCCCTGATTTCCGGCTCACCGGTTTCCAGTATCTCCCCTTCGGCCGACTCCACCCGGTCGAGTAGATAGGGCCTGTACAGCGTCCCTCCATTCGCCACCGCTGCGACCATCATCGCCATCTGCAAAGGCGTGACGAGCAGTTCGCCCTGGCCAATCGCCAGGTTCAGCATTTTTCCCGGAGTCCAGGCGCGGTTCCTCGCCGGATCGTAGAATTCGGCGTCAGGCACCAGGCCGCGCTGCTCGTCACCCGCATCAAAGCCCGTGGGGGATCCGAAGCCGAAACCGCGTGCATACCGTCCCCACCGGTCCAGTCCGATTAGATTTCCCACCTGGTAGAAATAGACATCGCATGAGTGGGTCATGGCATCCAGGAATGGCATCGCGCCGTGACCGGGGGCCCAGCATCCAGCCCAGCGATTGCCGAATTGGTATCCCCGATTACAGGGACGGAAAGTCATGGCCGGCGTTACCATCCGCTCTTCCAGCGCAGCGGAAGCCGTCACGATTTTCATCGTCGACGCCGGCGGATACTGTCCGTCCCGGGTCCGGTCCAACAGCGGTCTGAGTGGGTGGTCGCGAAGCGCATCCCAGGTCTCCTGGGGTATCCTCTCCGTAAACAGATTGGGGTCGTATCCAGGCCTGCTTACGATCGCGATCACCGCGCCGGTCGTGGGGTCGAGCGCGACCAGCGCTCCGGCCAGGCTGTCGGGGATCGCCTCCTCGGCCACCGACTGAATCCTGGTATCCAGGGTCAGATACACGTTCTTCCCTGTTTCCGGCAGCAGGACCGGCATGCCGGGAAGCGGTCCGAGCTCCTCGCCCCGTGCGTTAACCTCCATGAACTCCATGCCGTTCTGGCCGCGCAGATGCCGCTCAAAGGCCTTCTCCACCCCCAGTTTGCCTATGATGTCGCCGGATCGGTATCCCTGTTCGTCCAGTCCGTCGAGTTCCGTCCGGCTAATCTCGGAAACATAGCCGAGCACATGGCTTGCCAGCGTGCCCATGCCATACATCCGGCCGGGCGTCATCTGCACGATTACGCCGGGCAGTTCGAGCAGGTGTTCTTCGACACGGGATACGATTTCAAAGGAAACGTTCCGCTGGACGGGTATCGGATTGAATCGATTCACGGACGGATCGCGTATTCGGTTTCGTATGGCAGAGGTATCCCGTCCGGTCAGTTCTCCCAGATAGTCCACGGTTTCGTCGGAAGTTTCAAATGGAGCGGCGGCGATGGTATAGGATGGCCTGTTCTCCGCCAGGACGACGCCGTTGCGGTCCAGTATCAGTCCGCGCAGCGCTTCGAGCACGACGGGCCGGATCCTGTTCCGTTCCGAATGGGCCCGGTACTCTTCGCCTGAAATGATTTGAAAGTAGAACAGGCGGACGGACAGCAGCAGAAAGAGCGCAGTAACAATGCCTATAAATAGATACAGCTGGCCCCGGTGCGCGGGGTTGTCATTCTGGGAATAGCCAACGGACATTGAACTGTCCCTGTCTAAAGGTCAAGCCGAGTATGAGTATAACAGCCACGGCGATGGTATAAAGCATCGAGGGCAGTGAGACCGTAGCCAGCATGGACATCGATTCCACCAGTTCAAACCGGGTGAAGACCAGCCAGTAGATAAATGCATGAACCAGGCTGGCGGCCAGCAGCGTGAGCAGCAGAGTGGAGAGGCTGTCCCTGTAAAGCGTGTTTCCGGCAATGCCCACACCGTACGCAATCAGCGTGTTGCACATGGCATTGAGTCCCAGGTTCTCCGGCGTGCCGTTAAAATCCTCCAATAGTCCAACGCTGAATCCCAGGATGGTCCCCGCGAAAGCCCCCGATCCCATCGCGCTGTAAATCAGGATCATCAGTACGAAATCGGGTCTGATGACGCCCCGAATGGCGATTTCGTGCCCCCAGGTACTGTCGATAACAAACGCCAGAAATAGTAGGATAGCGTGTTTTAGATGCATGAAATAGTTGTATCATAGCCCCCGGAGCCGGCTCGATAGGCCCGCGTTTACTGGACCATGAGCGAATCGACCGCAACAGGTGTTTCTTTTCCCACAATAACAAATACTTCTTCCAGGCGATTTAGTTCCACTGCCGGGATGATGGATACCTGTTTGAACAGGTTCCTGCTTCCCAGCGCGATCTGGCTTATCCTGCCAACGTGCAGTCCGGATGGAAAGGTCTCCCCCAGGCCGGAAGTCACCACCCGGTCTCCGAGTCGGACATCGGACCGCAACGGCAACTGCATGTATAATTCGTTATTCTGATAGCGTATGATACCCTGTTCCCGGCTCCGCTGGACCAGTCCGCTGATACGGCAGTTTCTGTCGGTCAGCAGCTGGACGAAGGACGAAGACAGGCCGACTTCGATAATCCGTCCCAGCACGCCGTCTTCCATGACCACGGCCATGTACTTGCGGATCTGATCGTTAAGGCCGACGTCGATGACCATGGTGTTCAGCCCCTGATCGGTGTTCCAGCCAACGACTTCGGCGGGTATATAGGTGTACTGCCTTCTGTCTTTAAGACTGAGTAGTCCGCGAAGCCGCTGGTTTTCGAATCGGCGTTCCTCGAGGTCGGCCGCCTGCAATTGCATCTCGACCAGTTTCTGCCGCAATAGCTGGTTTTCGGATTTCAGATTGAAATACGAGGGAATGAAGGCGAAGGCTTCCTGAATCGGCGTCAGCACCGTCAACCAGACCATGCGCGTGATACCGACCTGCCTTGGAGGCGACGCCGTCAAAAGCAGGATCGAGATGACCATGGCGAGGGCGAACGCCGTGTTCTGGCGATGGCGGTACAGGACGTAAAAGAACCTGAACATGCTAGTCTTTAAGAACGCTCAGTTTGTTTTCGAAGGCGGCGAAATTCTCTATGATCTTTCCCGCGCCTCGAACCACCGAGGTCATTGG
>JAJECR010000338.1 GCA_022821935.1 Candidatus Latescibacterota bacterium | reverse complement strand
GTTCTATCCCTACCTGCAGGTAAACCAGGTTCGCCGGCTCGAACCCCATGAGATGGGCCGCCACGAGGTCCACCGCGGCCATGGATTCGCCGGCAACGACCAGACCGGTGGGAAAGTTGCGGCCCTGGTAGAAGGCGTTCCCGTCTCGGCCAACGATGCCCTCCACCACGTTGAAGTCGGGCTGGCAGGCCAGATAGACGTCCCAGTGCATATGGGCGATGGTCCGCTGCCAGGCTTCGTGGTCCGCGACCCGCATCCATTCCCTTCCCTGCTTTCGCTGCTCGTCCCGGCCGAACGTGGCGCGCCAAGCGTCTGAACAGAGGTGCCGTTCCGTGACCGGAATCATGATGCCCTGCTGGTTCTTGCCGCACAACGTGACCACGCCCAGGTTGTGGGTCTTCAGCTTGGGGACGTTGATGTAGAACACGTTTTCCGCGGCGGCCCATCGGGAGATCCCAATGTTGTGGAGCTGCACCGTGTTCCCTGGTGTGACGCGCACGTTGCCGTAGTCCGCCAGCTCAAGCAGCCGCACCCGTTTCTCCCGGGCCATTTCCGTGTAACCGCTCCGGGCCCAGGACAAATCGCGCTGTGCCTGCGACGTCAGCCTGCTCGTCGCTTCACCGACATACACCTTGCCGCGCGGCACACCCGCGTCCTCGACGAAATAGTCGACCATGCCGCCCACGAAAGCGGGATGGGTGACGATGCCGCTGTTGCGCGGCGCCCCGGCCGTGACATTCGGCTTCATCATCACGGCGCGGTCTCCGGGATCGATGTCCAGCGCGCGCAGCATTTCACGGGCCGGTTTGGCGAAGGCCGGGTCGATCAACGCATCTTCCCCGGCCAACCGGGTCTTCAGGATGTACACGTCGGGTTTGGACATCTTCGCATCCTCTATGCGCTAGTGATCGGGCCCGGGTTTTCGTATCAACATGCTCAGATCTGTCCGTTTCAGCGCCACCGCGTTCAGGCCCACCGGCTCATGGTGGTTTTCTGCCGGGTATAGAAGGCGAAACCTTCCTTGCCCTGGATGTGCAGGTCGCCGAAGAACGAGCCGTTCCAACCCGAGAACGGAAAAAACGCCATGGGCGCCGGCACGCCGACGTTGATGCCTACCATACCGGCACTTACCCGGTTCCTGAATGTCCTGGCGGCCTTGCCGTCACCCGTGAACAGGACTGCCGCGTTGCCGAAACCGCTCTGGTTGCAGGCTTCGATGCCCCTGTCCAGGCTGTCGGTGCGGATCACCGACAGGACCGGACCGAAGATCTCCTCGCGGACGATCTTCATGCTTGTGGCGGCATCGTCGAAAATCGTGGGGCCCAGATAAAACCCGTTCGGGGCGTCCGGCACCCTGACGTCCCGGCCGTCGCGGTAGAGCGAGGCGCCATCCGACAGGCCGGATGCGATGTAACCGTGGACCTTGTCGAGGTGCTGGCGGGTGACGACCGGCCCCATGTCCGCCTCCGGGTCCCGGTCCGTCGGTCCTACTTTCATGGCATCCAGCGCTTCCCGCAACGGGGGCAGCACCCTCTGCGCGGCCTCCTCCACGGCCACGGCCACGCTGCCGGCCATGCACCGCTCACCAGCGCAACCGTATACCGATCCGATCAGGGCATCCACCGTGAAGGCGGGATCCGCGTCGGGCAGGATGATCATGTAGTTCTTGGCGCCTCCGGCCGACTGAACGCGCTTGCCGTGGGCGGTCGCGGTCTGGTAGACGTGCTTCGCCACAGGAGATGAGCCGACGAAGGATACGGCATCGATGCCAGGATGGGTACAGAGGGCGTTGACCACGTCCACCCCGCCGTGGACCAGGTTCATCACGCCGGGCGGCAGGCCGGCCTGCTCCAGCAGCTCCACGAGACGAATGGCGGTGAGGGGCACCTTCTCGGAAGGCTTGAGAACAAAGGTGTTCCCGCAGACGATGGCGATGGGATACATCCACATGGGCACCATGGCGGGGAAGTTGAAGGGCGTGATCCCCGCGCAGACCCCCACGGGCTGCCGGATGGTGTCGCAATCTATCCCGTTGGCGACCTGTTCCAGGGAATCGCCCATGAGCAGGGTAGGCGCCCCGCAGGCGAACTCCACGACTTCGATACCCCGCCGTACGGATCCTCGCGCTTCCTCCAGGGTCTTTCCGTGCTCCCGCGTGACCAGGCGGGACAGCGCTTCGAAGTTTTCTTCGAGCAGATGCACATATCGAAACAGGATCCGCGCCCGGTCGACTACCGGTGTGCCGGACCAGTCGGGCAGGGCTTCCCTGGCAGCTCTTACGGCGGAATCGACCTCGGTTTCGCCGCACATGGGTGTCCGCGCGATGACGCTGCCGTCCGACGGGTTGTATACGGGTTCAGTCACCACCGCGGCCGCATCGGTCCAGTTTCCGCCAATAAAAAGTGAACACGTGCTCGCTTCTTGATCGCTCATCGTTTTCCTCAATATCATCCGTGGTACGCGAAAAAGTAACAACCTGACATCAATAAAAAGGTCAGCCCACCGCCTCGGGCTTTCCACTCTCGGCCGACTTGTAGGCCGCCTCGGTCAACTGCACCACCCGCAGGCCGCAGATCGGCGGGGCCTGGACTTCCGCCTCGCCCAGGATGGCCTCGATGAAGTTGTCCGCAGGCGGTTTCCCACGGCCCGGTGTCTGCGGCAGGCGGATGTCCTCTCCCTTACGATGGACGAACAAGGGCTCCGACGCACCGAACCGCATCACGCCTTCCGTGCCGTAGAAGGTGAATTCCTCCCGCCATTCGGGCGACATGGAGGTATAGGACAGGTTCCCGACGGCGCCGTTCGTAAACGCCACCGAGATGGCCGTATTGACGTCGACCAGGGTGCCTTCCGGGTTGATGAAGGCGTGGACGGACTTCGGTTCCAGGCCCGTCGTCCACAACAGGATGTCGTTGATGTGGCTGCCCGTGTCCATGAAGTGCCCGCCGCCGGAAAGCTCGGGATCGGCGCGCCAAGAGGCGCCGGGACTGAAGATCCCCAGGCAGTCCTGGGCGATGATGACGTGAACGAGGCGCACGTCGCCGATGACGCCTTCCCCGATCATCTCCCGGGCCTTGATGAACTTTCCTTCGCCGTGGCGCTGGTAGGCGACGGCGAGCACCTTGCCTGCCCGTTCGGAGTATTCGATGAAGTCCCTGGCGTCCCGCGTCGTCGTCGCCATGGGTTTTTCGACCAGCACGTGCAGGCCCGCTTCGAGGCTGGTCCGGACCTGGTCCGCGTGCCGGGTATGGGGCGTCGCGATGACGATGCCGTCGAGTTCTTCCGAGTCGATCATCGCTTCGAGCGTCGCGTAGTGGTTCAACCCCTGCGCCGCCGGCCCCAGGGTCTTCTCCAGCCGGTTCATCGCGACCGGATCGGTATCGAAGAGGGAGATCACACGGGCGTCATCTCGGGCGGATAGCAACCGGGCATGATGACCGCCCATGCCGCCGGCGCCTGCAATGCCAATACGAAGTGTCGACATGTAGAATGATCCTCAGGATGAATAAGGTCTTACTGGTACCGGGAGATGGATAACCGGCCCGGTCCATGCCGACCGCCACCGGCGATGGTTCACTATAAAAACGGGACGTTTAAAGATCAAGCAACAAAATGGAAAGTGCTTGACATCGGTTCAACCGCGCTCTTAGGTTGGCCATCGTTGTTTACCTCTTCACCCTCACATGGAATACTTCATGGAAAACACGCTGCTCGACTATGTGGGCGACGTCCAAGCCCTGGTATGGGGGTTGCCCATGCTCGTGCTGCTGGGCGGTACGGGCCTCTATCTCACTGTACTGCTGAAGGGCGTGCAGTTCCGCTCCCTTTGCCATGCGCTGCATCTGGCCTTCGTGCGCCGCAGGGAGGCGGACGCCGAGGGCGATATCAGTCACTTCCAGGCCCTGATGACCGCCCTTGCGGCGACTGTCGGTACGGGAAACATCGCCGGCGTGGCCACGGCCATCGCGGCAGGCGGTCCCGGCGCGCTCTTCTGGATGTGGATGACCGGCCTGGTAGGCATGGCCACCAAGTACTCCGAGGCCGTTCTGGCCGTCAAATACCGGGAAACGGATTCCAGGGGGCTCATGAAGGGCGGCCCCATGTACTACATCTCCAACGCCCTCGGATGGAAATGGCTGGGCGCCGCCTACGCGCTTTTCGCCGCGCTCGCGGCCTTCGGCATCGGCAACATGACCCAGTCGAATTCCATGGCCGACGTGCTTGAAAGCACATTCGGCGTGAATCCCTGGATCACGGGCATCGTGTTGATGATCGGCACGGGCCTGGTCCTGATCGGCGGGATCAAGAGCATCGGCCGCGCGGCGAGCCTGATCGTCCCGACGATGATCGTACTGTACATTCTCGGCGGGCTTACGGCCATCCTGATGAACGCCTCGGCGATCCCGGGCATCTTCGAACTCGTCGTCGCCCACGCCTTCACCCCGGCCGCGGCAGCCGGTGGTTTCGCCGGCGCCATGGTCCGGCAGGCCGTACAGTTCGGGGTGGCGCGGGGTATTTTCTCCAACGAATCCGGCCTGGGCAGCGCGGGCATCGCTGCCGCCGCCGCCCAGACGAAGGATCCGGTGACACAAGCCCTGGTGTCCATGACACAGACCTTCATCGATACCCTGGTCGTGTGTACGATAACGGGATTCACCATCATCGGGACGGGCGTCTGGCTGTCGGGAGACACCGGCGCGCCGCTCACCGCCGCGGCCTTCGCCAGCGGACTGCCGGGCGGATTCGGCGGCTACCTGGTCGCCGTGGGCCTGGTGTTGTTCGCCTACTCCACCATCCTGGGCTGGAGTTACTACGGCGAAAAGTCCGTCGTGTACCTGCTCGGCGAACGCTCCGCGCTGCCTTACCGCACGCTCTTCTGC
>JAJECR010000149.1 GCA_022821935.1 Candidatus Latescibacterota bacterium | reverse complement strand
CTGGGAATCGTGGGCGCGGATCCAGATATCGACCTGGGGAAACCCTTTACCGTCGGGATACCCGGCCTCCGCCATCAACTGCCTGGCGCGTTCGGGATCGTAGGGCAGCATATTCCGGAAGACCTCCGGCCTTGAGCCGGGGAAACCGGGCGCCAGCATGCTGTAGGCCGCTACGCCCACGTCCTTCAGGGCGGAGTCCATGAGGGCGGTCCGGTCGATGGAATGGGCAAAGGCTTTACGGACGCGCAGGTCGTTAAAGGGCGCGTTGTACGTATCCATGGTCATATAGAACGTAACGAAGTTTACCATGGAATGCAGTTCGCGGCTGAGTACCGGATCGCTCTTTACCCTTCCCAGAGACGCCTGCCCGTTCAGGAGGATCATGTCCACCTCTTCGGCCGTATAAGCCGACAGCATGAGCGGCACAGCCGACTGGGAGAACACCCGGATCATCACCTGGTCGAGCAAGGGGGGCATCGAACCCCGGTACATGGGGTTGGCGTCCAGGATGATGACCTCGTTCTTTCGCCATTCCGTGACCTTGAACGGACCGGACGAAATATGGGTCTCCGCCCGGGTCGACCATTCGTCGCCGTACTTGGCCACCGCGTGTTCCGGCGAAGCCCAGCTCATGATGAGATTGTAGGGCAGGTAGGGCACGGGCTGCTCGGTATGGACGGCCAGCGTCGTATCGTCAATCGCCTCCACGCCCAGGGAATCGACGGGCAGTTGCCGGGCGACCACGGCGCTCCAGTTCTTGATGATGCGGTAATGCCACTCGAAATCGTAGGCATTGTCCGGATCCGCCCCCCGGCGAAAGGTAAAGACATAGTCGTGGGCATTGAAAGGGCGGCCGTCGTCCCACTGCATGCCGGACCGCAGGTGGAACAGCCACGTGTTCCCGTCCGGGGTGGCCTCCCAGGACCTGGCGGCGGCCGGTACCAGGTCGTAGTTGTGGTCCTGTCGTACCAGCGGTTCGGAAATGAGATTCGTGGCCGGGCTGCGCTTGTAAATGGTCTTGAACCATTCCATATAGGTCCCGTCCATCTCGAAAAACCGCAACCGCTGCCGCTCCGTCGGCGCGGCGTCTTCCGGCAACTCGACGCCGATGGAGTTCACCCGCTGGGCGGAGATTTCCGGGGCCGAAAGCAATCCGAGCAGGACAAGGTATGGGGTGACTCGTGGCATATGACCTATGGTGGAAAAGGCAGCCTTTCTTCGAAAACGAAACAGAAGTACACCTTTTACTATATCGTACATCATGGCATACGACCGGTCAACTCAGAATGGCCGCCAGCACCCCCGCCGTCGAAAAGAACAACACCAGCGCCAGAATGGGCAGATGCAGCACCCGCAACAGGAAGAACCCGACGATGGCGAGCGAAAGATCCAGTGGTGAAAAGACGGCATTGACGAACACGGGCTGGTACAGGGCGGCCAGCAGAAGTCCTACCACCGATGCGTTGACCCCCGCGACTGCGCCGGCCGCACCCGGTTTCCGCGCCAGGGTCTCCCAGGTGTCGTGAAAGGACAGGATCAACAGGAATCCCGGCAGGAAGATCCCCAGGACCGCGATCAACGCGCCGGCCAACGCGTGGTCCGGCATCATTTCGGCGCCCAGGAACGCGGACATGGTGAACATGGGGCCGGGAATCGCCTGGGCGGCAGCGTACCCGAGCAGGAATCTATCAATGGAAAGCGCCGCGCCCACGGTCTGTTGAAGCAAGGGCAATACGACGTGTCCGCCCCCGAAGACCAGGCTTCCAGTCTGGTAGAAACGGGAAAAAAGGTCGACGTTCGGCGACAGGGTTGCCAGGATCGGCAGGCCGATGAGCAGGGCAAAGAAGAGCGACAGCGGCAGCCAGGCGAACCGGAGTCTTCCTCCAGGCGCGGCCTCCGGTTCGCGTAGTAAACGCCAGCCGACCAGCGCGCCGGTCGCCAGGACCGCGAACTGGGTCGTTATCGAAGGAACGATCAACAGGGCCGACGCGGTCAGAATGCATAGCAACCCGGTAAGCCGGCTTTTGCAGAAGGTGGAGTACATGCCCAGCACCGCGTCGGCGACCACGACCACGGCCAGCAGTTTCAACCCCTTGACGAATCCGCCGAAGTAGACCGAGTCCGTCAGCGCCCCGCCGGCCGTCGCGAGCAGGAACAGCAGCAGGAAGGACGGCAGCGTGAAACCCAGGAACACGGCCACGCCGCCGGCGACGCCCGCCCGCTGGTAACCGATGGCGAAACCGACCTGGCTGGAAGAGGGTCCGGGAAGGAACTGGCTCAGCGCGATGAGGCGCCCGTAGGCCGCTTCGTCAAGCCATTTCAGCCGCTCCACGAAAACGGTACGGAAGTATCCGATATGGGCGGCGGGACCGCCGAAGCTGATACATCCCAGGGCCAGGAAACGCCAGAAGAGTTCCCACATGATTCCGGTGTCCCGCGACAAGCCACGGCCTGCGGCAAGCCGCCGTTACGTCCCTGCACGGAGAATGAAGGTGCTTGCGATGTCCCTGGCCGGTCAGCGCCGCTCGGGCAGCACCCAGGCAGCGAGACCCTCCGGTCCGGGTTCCTTAATCGGACAGGGCGGCACGCGCCGCGGCAAGACAGGCGATGGGCACGCGGTACGGGGAGCAGCTGACGTAGTCCAGGTCCACGCCGTGGCAGAATTCGACCGAAGCGGGATCTCCGCCGTGTTCGCCGCATATGCCCACCTTCATGCCGTCCCGCGTGGCCCGGCCCCGCTCGACGCCGATTCTCACCAATTCGCCGACGCCGCTGCCGTCGATGCTGACAAAGGGGTCCTCCGGCCAGATCTCGGCATGGAGGTAGTCGGGTATAAACTTCGCGTCATCGCGAGAGAGCCCGAAGGTCGTCTGGGTCAGGTCGTTCGTACCGAAGGAGAAGAACTCCGCCTCTTCCGCGATTTCGTGGGCCGTCAGCGCAGCGCGCGGCAGCTCTATCATCGTGCCGATCTGGTAGTCCACCTCCACGCCGGTCTCATCCTGCACGGCCCGGGCCGTCCGGCGCACGACGTCGGCCTGCAGGCGCAATTCGTTGATGTGGCCGACCAGGGGGATCATGATCTCTGGAATGGCCTTGATGCCGCGATTGAGGCAATCGCTCGCGGCTTCAAAGATCGCCCGGGCCTGCATCTCGGTGATCTCGGGGTAGGCGATGCCCAGCCTGCATCCGCGATGTCCAAGCATGGGGTTGGCTTCCCTCAGGTCTTCCAGCTTTCGAAGGAAACGCTCCACGGGCACCCCGGTCTGCGCGGCGAGTTGCTCGATGGCCGCCGTCTCGTGGGGCAGAAACTCGTGCAAGGGCGGGTCGAGGGTCCTTATTGTGACGGGATAGCCGTCCATGACCTCGAAAATCCCGGTGAAATCGCTTCTCTGAATGGGCAGCAGCCGGGCCAGCGCCTTCCGGCGGCCGGCCTCGTCATCGGCCAGGATCATCTCGCGGACCGAATCGATCCGGTCCTCTTCGAAGAACATATGCTCCGTCCGGCACAGGCCGATGCCCTCGGCGCCAAAAGCGCGCGCGGTGGCCGACTGGTCGGGCTGGTCCGCGTTGGTCCGAACCTTGAGCCGCCGGATCCGGTCCGCCCAGGCCATCAGGCTCTCGTACCGCTGATAGACCACCGACTCTTCGGCTGACATGGATTTCTGCAACAGGACCTGCAACACTTCAGATGGGATGGTCGGGATGGCACCGGCGATCACCTCACCGGTCGACCCATCGATGGAAATATAGTCTCCTTCGGCGATCACGTGGTCGCCGACGCGCATCTGCCGCGTGCCGTAGTCGATGTCCAGCTCGCCGCAGCCGGCGACACAGACTTTCCCCATCTGGCGGGCGACCAGCGCGGCGTGGCTCGTCATGCCCCCCCGGGCGGTCAGAATGCCCGATGCCGCGTTCATGCCGCGTATGTCTTCGGGTGAAGTTTCGATGCGAACGAGAATGACTTCGTCGCCGCGGCCCGCCCATACCTCGGCGTCGTGGGCGTTGAACACCACCTTGCCCGCCGCCGCCCCCGGACCGGCGTTGAGGCCCCGCGCGAGGACCCGCCCCTCGTTCTCTGCATGGCGCTTTTCATCCACGTCGAATACCGGGCGCAGCAACTGGTCGAGCTGGTCGGGTTCCACGCGCCGCAGGGCTTCCTGCTCGTCGATTAATCCTTCTTTCACCATGTCCACCGCGATCGTGATGGCGGAGAACCCGGTGCGTTTTCCGGCGCGGCACTGCAGCATCCACAGGTTCCGCCGCTGGATGGTGAATTCGATATCCTGCATGTCCTTGTAATGGGACTCCAGCATATCGCAGATCCGGACCAGTTGATGGTAGGCGTCCGGCATCTCGTCCTTGAGTTGCTCGATGGGTTTGGGGGTCCGAATGCCCGCCACTACGTCCTCGCCCTGGGCGTTGATGAGATATTCGCCGTAGAACCGCTTCTCGCCGGTCGCCGGATCGCGGCTGAAGGCGACCCCTGTGGCGCAGTCGTCCCCCATATTGCCGTAGACCATGGCCTGCACGTTGACGGCGGTGCCCCATTCATCCGGTATGTCGTTCAGCTTCCGGTACACCGCGGCGCGTTCGTTGTGCCACGACCCGAACACGGCGCCTATGGCTCCCCACAGCTGCTCGCGGGGATCGTCGGGGAAGTCGGCCCCCGTACGCGCCTTGATCTCCGCCTTGAACTCAGCGACCAGCGCCTTGAGGTCGCCGGCTCCGAGGTCCACGTCCTCGGTAATCCCCAGGCTGGATTTCTTTCGCTCCAGCAGCGTTTCGAAGGGATCGTGGTCCTCGTCGTCCGCCGGACGCACGCCCATGACCACGTCGCCGTACATCTGCACGAAACGCCGGTAGCTGTCGTAGGCAAAGCGTTCGTCGCCCGACTGCGCGATCAGTCCCTCGACCGTTACATCGTTCAGACCGAGGTTCAGAATGGTATCCATCATGCCGGGCATGGAGGATCGCGCACCGGACCGGACAGACACCAGCAGCGGGTTTTCCGGGCTGCCGAAACCGGCTTCCATGACGGCCTCCACCTTGGCCATCGCCTGCCGGATCTGCTCGTCCAGGTCCGCCGGATACCGACGCTCGTGATCATAGTAATAAGTGCATATCTCCGTAGAGATGGTGAAACCCGCGGGTACGGGAATCCCGAGGTGGCTCATCTCGGCCAGATTGGCCCCTTTACCACCCAGAAGCGCTCGCAAGTCCGCGGTTCCGTCCGCCTCTCC
>JAJECR010000355.1 GCA_022821935.1 Candidatus Latescibacterota bacterium | reverse complement strand
TCGCCGCCGATGGGGTCGTCGCCGAATCCCGCGGCCAGGAAAGTCTCTTCGCCCCCGCCGAGACGCCAGGCGGATTCACGGACGATCTTTCGCAATAGTCTCAGGTACAGGATGCCCGCGTTGCTCATTTGTCCACCTCCTCCGCCACCAGCGCTTCCATCTCGTGCTCGAAACCGCCAGTCTCCACCGGGCAGTGCATGCCGCATTCCTTGGGCGCGTTCTTCTCCCACCACCAGCGCCCCGCCCGCGAGTCCTCGCCGGGCTTCGTGACCCGGGTGCACGGCTTGCAGCCGATGCTGGTGTAGCCCTTCTCATAGAGGGGGTGCTTCGGAACGTCGTAGAGCTCGATGTAGTCCCAGACCTCCTCCTCGGTCCAGTCCGCCAGGGGACTGATCTTCGCCAGTCCGCCGTGGTCGTGGTCGATTTCGATCTTGCGGATGTTCGCCCGGCTGGCCCACTGGTCGCGCCGAAGCCCGGTGAACCATCCGTCCAGCCCCTCGAGTGCGCGGCGGATCGGTTCCACCTTGCGCACGTTGCAGCATTTGAACCGCGATTCCACGGACTTGTAGAAGAGGTTCATGCCATGGGCGCCCACCATGTTCTCCACCTGCAGCAGGTCGGGGAAGTAAACCTGGATATCGATTTCGTAGTGGTCCCGGACCCGGTCGATGAAGTCGTAGGTTTCCTGGTGAAGCCGGCCCGTGTCCACCGTGAACACGTGGATATTGGGATCGATCTGCCAGGCCATGTCCAGCAGGACCATCCCCTCCGCCTGGAAGCTCGTACACAGCCCGGCGCGCCGGCCCCAACGATCCAGGGCCCATTCGATCACGGCCTCGGGAGACTCCCCGTCAAACTCAATGGCCAGTTGTCCGGCTTCAAATTCATCCAGGAAGTCGCGGTCCAGGCGGTCCGGGTGTTCAAGGCGGTCCGGGTGTTCCAAATGGTCCGGATGGTCCGGGCGGTCCATGGCGTTTATTCCTCTCCTGATACTTATGCGGCGACTTCGTTGCCCGAGGCAATCACGGTCAACTCGTCATCGCTGTGACGGTGGAAAAACTGTTGTATCGTCTCGTTGTCTGTTTTCTGGTCCAGGTAGGACCGGAAGAGCCTTTCGGTGTAGAGGTGGACGGACTCCGCGGGCACGCGCCGGAGGACCGGCTGGCCGATGGCGGCCTGCCCGCTCAACCCGCCACGGAGGAAAAGATCGTATCCCCGCAGCCGCTCGCCGCCCTCGCCTCGCTCGCGGAGCGTCGTGGCCTGGAACCCGATATCGCCGATCCAGTGATGGGCGCAGGCGTGGGGGCAGCCGTCCAGGTTAAGCCGCAGGCCACGCGCCTGGTCTCCGAAGACCCGTTCCATGTGCTCGACGATCTCCCCCATCTTGGTCTTGGTCTCCCCGACTGAGTAGTTGCAGAAAGGCTCACCCGTGCAGGCGATGCTGGTTCCCCGAAGGTCGTTGACCTCCATGGGAAAGCCGATTTCGGCCACCGCGCCGGTGACCGGTTCCAGTCTGTCTTTGGGAATATGCGTGAGGATGACGTTCTGGCGGCGGGTCAGCCTGAACTCTCCGCCGTATTCGTCGGCTAGGTCGGCCAGTTGGATCATCTGCGTGCCGGTGCACAGCCCCAGGAACACGGGGAAGCCCGCGTAGTACAGCCCTTCCTGCACCTGCTCGTGGATCCCGGTGTGGTCGTATTCCCTTTCCGGTGGAGCCGGCGCGTCGCCATCGGCCAGCCGGTATCCCAGGCGCGCTTCCACGCGTTCGCGATAGGCTTCCGGACCCAGGTCGGCGACCATGAATTTCAGCCGCGCCTTCACCCGGGACATGCGGTACTTGAGGTCTTCCTTCCACACATCGATGATGGCGCGCAGTACGGGGATCACGTCGTCCACCGGTACGAAGACGCCCAGGTCGCTAGCAAGCCGGGGCCAGGTGGACAGGCCGCCGCCGATCTTGACGGCGAACCCGGGATTCCCCTCCCTGACGATGCCTATCAGGCTGATGCAGTTGATTTCAGGCGCGTTGCACTGGTGGGGGCAGCAGGAGATGGTGATCTTATGCTTGCGCGGCAGATCACAGTAATCGGGATTGCCGTAGAAGAATTCGGCCACCGACTCGATGACCGGACGGGCGTTGAACAGTTCGTCGGCCGCAATTCCCGCAACCGGGCAACCCGTGATGTTCCGCACGGTGTCGCCGCACCCTCCGCTCGTGGACAGGCCAGCACGGTTCAGCGTTTCGAAGATCTCGGGCAGGTCGTTGAGCTTCATGCCGTGCAGTTGGATGTTCTGGCGGGTGGTGAGTTCGCCATAGTCGCCCCCGAAGTCCTGGGAGACCCGGCCGATGGTGCGCAGCTTGTGCGGCGTCAGACGGCCGCCCGGGAGCTTTACGCGCATCATGAAGTGCCCCACCTTGGGCTTATCGTGGTACAGGCCGTACCACTGGAGCCGCACCACGTCCTCCTCTGAAATCTCCTCGTAGCCCTGCTCGATCAGCTCCGGGATGTCGTGGATAACCTCCATCGGCGCCTTCTCGTGCTTGAGCCGCTCCACGTAGTTGCGCTTGCGGACCAGGTCCCAGGTGGGTTCCGGCTGTTCGCGCCGAGGTCTGCGGACCGCTTTTGCCATTTTTAATTCCCGTTCCAGTTGCGTCTTCCAGGTGCGTCTGGCTGCGATTTACTGTAAAACGAATCCCCAGTATACCGGAGTCGGAACGGGGTGTCAACACAAAATTCACAATCTTGATCAATTTAGTAAATAATAGCGATCCGGCATGGCGCGAGAATTTGGTATACGAGATTCGGGCTGCCAAATCACACTGATTCGATTAGAGGGTCAAAACTGTGCTACAGCCGGGCGGGAACCGACCTACGCTGAAGGAACTCAGATAGGCACTTAAGGAGAAAGGTGGGTACATTCATGTCCGACTATCTGAACCACGAAGGCAGAATAAGCCGGCTCGAGGGGATCATCGAACAAATCGACAAGAGACTGGGAACGATAGAAAGAGTTGGCTTTTCAATACTTGCAACTATCACGGCGCTGTTGGCCGGTGTTGCTACGATTCTAGTTAAATTGTGGTCGCAGTGAGTAATGAATGGGTAGGGCAACAAAAAAGAATCAACTGTCCTGGCCGGAATTCTCTGTGCGCCTGCTCCGCGTCCAGATCCAGTAGGCGGGAATGCCCAGGGCGGTGATGGTCAGCCCGATCAGGGTTTGTCCGGGGTTGCTGACGGTGATGGACACGAAGAAGATCACGCCGATGAGCACGAAGATCGCAGGCGTGACGGGATACCCGAAGGTGCGGTAGGGCCGCGGCACATTGGGACGGGTGCGCCGGAAGATGAATACGCTGAAGGTGGTCGTGATGTAGAAGAGCCAAAGGGAGCCGGTCCGCGCCGCGATGATGGAGCCCCATTCGCCCAGGAAGACGATATACAGGATGCCCAGCGCGGCCATGAACACGACGGCGTTGGAAGGCGTGCGGTAGCGTGGGTGGACGCGCGCGACCCACGAGAAGAACATCTTTTCGCGGGCCATGGCGAAGAAGACGCGCGGTCCGGTCAATATGCCCGCGTTCACGGTGCCGAAGGTGGAGATCATGGCGGTGGCGGCGATGAAAGCCGCTCCGATCGGTCCGATGAGCTGTTGCATGGTCTCTGATGCGACGCGTTCGCTTTCGGCGACGCCCGTGTTGGAGAGCACCAGCAGGTAGGAGCTGTTCACGAGCAGGTAGACGACGGTGGTGATGGCGAGACCCAGGATGATGGACAGGGGCACCCAGCGTCTGGGATTCTTGATTTCCTCGGCCACGTAGGTCGACGCGTCCCACCCGTCGTAGGCGCCGAAGGATGCTACCATGCCGAGGCTGACCATGCTGAGAAAACCGATGGTCAGGGTGGAATCGGAAGGCCAGGCCGGTTCGAAATTACTCGCGTCGGGCGTGATCCCGAAGGCCAGGCCGACCATCAGGAGCAACCCGCCCACCTTGAGAAAGGAGGACAGGTTCTGAACGAGTCCGCCGAACCGGACGCCCAGGTAGTTGATGAAGGCGAGGATGATCAGGACGATTATCGCCACGCCGCGCATTGCCCAGTCCGGGTAGGGGCTGAACTGGGTGACATAATAGCCCAGGTAGGTTGCGAAGACGATGGAGATGGCCGCCAGGTCGGCGGGTCGTATCACCAGGAGCGAGGTCCACCCGAAGAGGAACCCCCACAGTCGCCCGTAGGCTTCGCGCAGGAAGACGAACAGCCCGCCCGACCGCGGCATGATGCCGCCCAGTTCGGCGAATGTCACCGCACCGCAAAAGGCCATGAAGGCGCAGATGACCCAGACCAGGAGATTCCAGCCGGAAGTACCCACGTATCCGGCCACGATGGCGGGGCCCGCGAAGATGCCGGAACCGATGATGGAACCGACGATCACGGTCGTCGCCGAGACCGGTCCAAGGTCCCGCCTGAGTTCGGTTTCCTCTCCGAATGAATCGGTCCGAGCGTCTTCCCGCACGTCACTCATCGTCGTCTCGTAAGAGGTATTTTAAGGAAAATATCTAAAAGGGATGGTACTAATGTGGTCTTTCTTTCGGCTCGTGTAAACGATAAAAACGCGCGCAACGTGTTTATCTCGCGTACACAGGCCTTGGAAAGTTACTGCGCGCGGCGCTCAGGCCCCTTCCGCGATGCCCAATCCGATAATCCGGTCGGCGTTACGCCAGAGGATCTTCTCGCAGACCTCGTCCGTGATATGCCCTTCGTCCCGGCGTGCTCGAAGCCACTCGATGTGCTGAAAGTCCAGCTCGGCGTCCGTGTGGTCGAGTCCCATCATCAGGCGGTCCTGGAATTCGTCCAGGAACTCATAAGTAAAGGCCGGGTCCCGGGTCAGTGCGTTGAACCCGGAGCCCGCCGACAGGTCGCCGCACAGGTTGGGATAGGTTCTGAACAGCCGGATCAGCGTTCCGCCTGGGGTGATGGGCGTATTCGGATATCCTTCCTTCCGGTCGGCCGTCAGGTCGCCGCTGATCTCGCTCCAGAAGGAGGCGCTGTGTCCGAAGAAGCGCAGGCCTGGAAACCGCTGCAGGGCCTGCTCGAAACGGGGGAAACCCAGTTCGTCGATCAGTCCGTACGTGACCGCCTCCGGCGGCGAAGTATGAAAGGTAACAGGAAGTTCCAGGTCTTCGCACGCCGTGAAGAGATCCCAGAGCCGGGGATCGTCCCAGTAGACGCGGCAGGTCAGTTCCCCCACGCCTTTGGCCCCGCGGGCCATGTACTGCTCCAGCACCTCGCGGTACCGCTCCGCGCTGTTCATGTCATAGCGGCGCACGTCGAAATCGCAGAAAGGGATGAAGCGTCCCGGATACAGCCGGCAGATGTCGAAGACCTCGCCCATGCTCTGGGGTTCTCCGATCACTTCGGCTGACGTGAGCGGCAGGATGACCGCCTTGTCGATCTCCTTCTCGTCCATGCGCCGGACCTGCTCCTCGGCCGACATGAGGGGCAGCCCGTTGTTGAACTTCTTCAGTACGGGCCAGCGCAGGACGTGGGCGTGGATGTCGATGACCATGGTAAATTCCTGTTGCACGGATCAACCTCTCCCGGGTCAACGCTCATGACTGCCAGGCCGGCCGAATCAGGAGGATTGGATACTATGCCACTGTCTTCAATCGAACGGAGGGAAGCCTCTTCAACTGCTGGTTCAGCGGGTCTACCTCGATACCGACGGATTCCAGTGCGGTAACGCCCAGAAGCGGTTCCACACCGGGCTCGCCGAAAAGCACGGTCCCGCCTACAATCTCACCCATGAATCCGATGTCCGCCGTGGTGACGTCCACGTTAAGTTCGCTGCCATCGGCCAACTGGTACGTCCGCCGACCCTTCGGCCGGAGACCAATGGCTTCCAGATGCGGTCTGGGAACGAGGGTATCTGTCGCCCCGGTGTCGACAAGAAAGAGTCCTTCCCAGTACTTTTCCGGTTCCGCGGGATTGGTGATTCTTACCGTAACATAGGTCGCGCCCATCTACCGCCTCCTTCATTGGATACGTTCTGGGTAACCAGTTTCCGGAATCGACTGGCACCAGTTTGAACAATCTCAACCCGGCCAGCCACACCCTGATGTCTACAGCCTTCTCCCCTTTAGTCGGAGTCAGGGGCGTCCACATCGAGTTTAAATTGGTTTGACCCTGATCTGAAGTTCCATTACTACTGACCTGGCGGTACACGGTCACCCAGTCCCCACACCTCCACCGCCGTACCACCCAGCAGACGGTCCTTCTGCGTGTCCGTCAGGAAGTCGTATCCTTCTCTGACCAGACGCAGTTCGTCGGCGAGAGACAGCCAGTTGTGTTTTACCCGGTGATGGCCTGGATACCCGGTGCCCCACATGGCCCGCTCCACGCCGAAGGCGTCCAGCAGCGTCCGGATGTAGGGATGTACGTCGCGAAACGGAAAGGCTCCCCGCGACCGTCCCTTCACATCCGAAATCTTCACGAACATCCGCTCGTGTCTGGCCAGGTCCAGAATGGGCCTGAAAGCGTCCATTCCAGTCTCCGGATCGGGATATCCCATGTGGTCGATGATCAGGGTCATCCGGGGATGGCGCCGAGCGATCTCGTCGACCTGAACGGCGTCCCACGGCTTCATGTGGAACTGCACCACCGCGTCTCGGGCGGCGAGTTCCTCCCACATGGGCCTGTTGCTATCGTCCACGAGAATCTGCTCGTCCGGGTAATAGAAAGGATGGAAGCGGAACCCGACCAGCCCGCGGTCTTCCATCCAGTACCGGACCTGTTCCGCGTTCCCGTCGGCATCCTGGGGGTCGATCAGCCCATGCCCGACGAATCGGTCGGGGAAACGGGCCACGGAATCGGACATGTACCCATTATCCCACGTCGACCACGAAGTCTGGACCAGCACGCTCATATCGACGCCGTTGGCGTCCATGTCCGCGACCAGTTCGTCCGCCGTACCGGGTTCGTCCGGTTCCGACGTCCACGTCGGCGCGGTGGGGCCCACCGGATACCGTGGCGGGTCGATCTCCCAGATGTGTACGTGGGTGTCGACGATCAAGGATCGGATCCTTTCAGTTATAACGTAACCGGTGTAAACGTATGCGGTAGCTGACTCGGATAACCGCTCAGACGTCACACGTCGTATAGGCCGCCTGCATGGCCGCCAGCGGATCGCCCAGCGGGACGAACTCGTGGCCGACGAATCCCGTGTACCCGGTCTCGGCAATGGCCCGCATGACAGGCGGGTAGTAGATCTCCTGGGTTTCGTCCAGGTCGTTGCGCCCGGGGTTGCCGGCCGTGTGGAAGTGCCCGATGTGGTCGATGTTGTCCCGGATCGTCCGGATCAGGTCGCCTTCCATGATCTGCATGTGGTAGATGTCGTAGAGCAGTTTGACCCGGGGAGACCCTACGCCCTCGCAGACGGACACGCCCCAGTCCGTGTAGTCGCACTGGTAGTCCGGGTGGTTCACCTTGCTGTTGAGGAGTTCCATGGACAGCGTGACGCCCTTCTCCTCGGCGGCCTTCGCGACGCGCAGCAGTCCTTCGATGCAGTTGTCGCGGCCCTCTTCGTCGGACTTGCCCTCCCGGTTTCCCGAGAAGCAGATCAGGCCGGGGATGCCGTACGCGACGGCCAGGTCCATGTTGGCGAGCAGTTCGTCCTCGATGCGGTCGTGGTTTTCTGTCTTGTTCAGGCCGTCGGGCAGGGACGCGTGCCCCACCACGATGGCGATGTCCATGCCCGCGTCGCGGACCTGGTCCCAGTGCTCCCGCGGCAGCATTTCCACGGATGCGTAACCGATCCGCGCCGCTTCACGGATCAGTGTTTCGGGCGTGACCCCGTTCCGCTGGAAACAGCCGAAACAGATGGACTGGCGGATCGTTCCCATTAAAGGCTCCTTTATACTTTACCCATACGCGCCGTGTTCCAGGAATCCGAGCAGGCGTTTCCGGCGCGGGTCCGCGTCCCGGTACACGTGTTCGGGCATGGTATAATTGACGAAAGGGAAGTACTTGTGGCCGATCACGCGGCGGGCGTAGGTGACCTGAGTGATACAACGCGTCCGGTCGCTCCGGTTCGGGCCGCCGCGGTGCCAGACCTGGTTGTTGAACATGGTTACACTGCCGGCCGGACCGAGGTTGTAGTGGATCTGCTCCTCCCATTCGGTGCCCTCCAGTGAATCAGGGCAGGGCCGGCCGAAGAGGTGGGAACCCGGGATGACTTCCGTGCCGCCGTGTGCGGGTTCGGTGACGTCGGTCAGGTAGTAGTTGCAGGTGAAGAACAGCACCGGCAGCCGGATGTTCGTTGGCGTCTCGCCTTCCGTAAGCAGGAAATGGGGCGCGTCGTCCTGGTGCCAGCGGAAGGATCCACCCGGACGGGTCACGAAAGAGTTGTTGTGGATCACGTGGCAGTTTTCGGCCACCAGCGCTTCGGCGAAACTGACGATCGGCTCGAGGTCGAAGAGACGCAGATTGGTCTCGCTGAATTCGAACATGCGGTGGCAAAGCGCCATGTTCTTGCTGACCGAATTCAGGCCGTTCGGGTTATCGCGCAGGCCGCGTTCGAGGTCATCCCGCAGCACTTCGCACCATTCGGGCGGCAGGACGTTCTCCAGGAAAAGGAATCCCTGGCGGTTGAACGTGTCGACCCACTCCTGGATCTGCGCCTGGTCCGCGACCCGGCCACCCAGGCTGATCGTGTCGGTGGTCATGCCAGTTCCATTATTCCGAATATTCAAGAAAGCGTAAGAGAGAAGGTTCGCTTGTACGGGTAGGTTCGCCTGTACACGTTGTCCCCGCGCATGTGAAAACCGAATTAAACGCCGCCGGGAAGATCGAGCAAGGGATTAAGTCCTGGTTGCCGGCGTGATACCTGGAACTCGTACGGCGACTACTTCTGATTTGGCTGTGCCGCTTCACCATACCGCCACGATCGATTTTTCTTGACAATAACTATTTAACTAGTTATCTGACTAGTCAGATTTATCTCATAGTAGAATATAAATCGTCCAGGGCAGATCATTACGGGCAGATCATTCAGAGCAGTTCATCCTGCTCGAGGCGACCGCACCATGAGTAAGGAATGGCAAGTCCAGGAAGCGAAGGCGAAGTTCAGCGAACTGCTCGAGACCAGCCGGAACGCGGGTCCGCAGACCGTGACAAAGCGGGGCGTGAAAGCGGCGGTCCTGGTCTCCATCGAAGAGTGGGAACGGATGAAGCAGTCGGCCAGGTCCGATCTGAAGGACCTGCTGCTTTCACCCGACGCGCGAACGGGATCCCTGACGCCTATGCGTGAGAAACGCCGGGCGCGCCGCGAGGCAGACCTGGAATAGCCCATGTATCTCCTGGATACCGAAGTCGTATCGGAACTTCGCGAGAACCAGCCTCACCCGGGCGCGCTGGCATGGCTTTCAGGCGTGGCCCCGGACCATTTGTACCTTTCAGCCGTGACCGTGGGCGAAATCCAGACGGGCATCGAGATCGCCCGTGCAAAGGATGCTTCCCGTGCAGCGGAACTGGAAGCCTGGCTGGGCAGGTTGACAGATACCCACGGCGTACTGCCCATGGACTCGGCCGTCTTCCGGGTATGGGGCAGGCTCCTGTACCGCAGGTGGGATGTACGTATGACAGACGCCATGATCGCGGCCACGGCTGTGGTTCACCGGCTGATCGTCGTGACCCGGAACACCGGCGATTTCGACCTGCTCGGTGTGCAAACGCTCAATCCGTTTGAGGAGGGATCGGACCATCAAAGGAGAGCCCGCCATGTATGACGTCGACGCCATCGCCGCCTTCGACCGCGAAAACGTCGCGGATATCAAGGCACGGCAGGGCCATATCAACGAAAGCGGCCGGGCGGCCGGGCTGAAGATCACGAACGTGCGTACCTGGCGGGTGCTGATGCCGTGGCGGGGCACCAAGCGCTGGGACGGGTCCGCGGAAGGATTCTCCTTCGCGGAATTCGAAACAGACCAGGGCCTGGTGGGCGTGGCCGAAGGTTCCTCCGGCGAGGCCGACGAACTGCGTTCCCGGGTCCTGGGGAAAAACCCTTTCGATCCCGAAATACGGGGCCTGCTTGGGATGGCCTACTGGGATTTCGCCGGCAAGATCGCCGGCAAGCCCCTTTACCGGTACCTGCGCGACGTCTTCGATCTCGATACGCCCGTGGTCACGAAGATCCCCATGGCGGCCTACACCTGGTATCGTTTCCCTGACGTCAACGGCGAGAACGAAGTGACCTTCGACACGTATCCGCAACACGTGAAGTCGCTCATGGAGGACGAAAGCTTCCGCATCATCAAGCTTTCCATGTGCGATTTCGAGCCCGTACGCTACATCGAACTGATCCACAATATCCGCGACCTTGTGGGCCGGGACGTGGATATCCGCGTCGATCCCCACGCGTCATGGAGCGAGAGCGAGGCGCTCCGGTTCATGCAGGGGGTCGACGACTGCCGGATCGAGTGGATCGAGGAACCGGTCGGCGGCCGGTTCGAGAATATCTTCCGCGCCGGGCACCGCCTCCGGCTCATGAGCAGCATCCCCATTTCCTCCCATGTCTGGCTGCCGCCGCTCAAGCGGGACGCGGCGCCTCGTCCCTACGGCACCTACGTTACGGGCCGTTACGGCGACGAGACCCTGGACCAGCCGATCGACCTGGACGTCATGCGCCGCCATGTGCCTGCCGACGTGTCCGCGCCGGACGCCTACGCGGGACCGCTGGCCCTCAAGCGCTATTACGACACCGCGCGGTTCATGGGCATGGCACTGGGCATGCACAGTGCCTACGAACTGGGGCCGGGCACTGCCATACGCCTCCACGTCGCCGCCTTCGCCTTTCCCTACACCATCGCTTACCACATCGTACACGGGAACGGCACCATGCCCATGTCGCTCCACGGCCTGGACGCCCACTACAACCAGTGGGTCGGCGACGTCATCAAAGGCGGGAAAATGGGCTACGAGGACGGGTGCCTGCGCGTTCCGGACGGACCCGGACTAGGCGTGGAACTCGATCCGGACCTGCTGGAGCAGTACCGGTGGACGGAAGAGAAGCAGGACTTGCACACCCGGCATATCGAGGCCATCCGGGCGAACCACCTCGACAGGCTGGGATGGCGCAAGGACCGCATGGGCTGGTTACGGTAGGCGCTTCCCGCATGGGCTGGCTCCGAAGCACACCGGTTGATTGAGGAGCGCGCGGCTGACCGAGAAACGTGCCGCTCCGGTACCCGCGTCCGCCGCAACCCTCAGTTCCTTCTCATGCCCCCCAGACGCCACAGCACGCCCACGACGCCCGCGCTCGCGATGCCCGCGCACGAAGCAAGGGCTAGGGGCGCGCCGACGATCCCGGCCAGCGCACCGACCAGCAGCCGGCCGGGCGGTCCGCCGCCAATGGCGAGTACGAGCAGGCCCATGACCCGGGCCCGCATGGCGTCGCTGGACGAGCGCAGGATGATGGAGGACTGCATGATGCTGAACCCGGTCTGGCCGATTCCCACCAGGATCAGCATGGCCAGCGAGAGCGGGAAGGAGACCGAGAGGGCGAAGACCAGCGTGGCCACGGCGTTGAGCAGGGAGCTGGCGGTGAACACGATGCCTTCCCGGTAGTACTGGCCGAGGCGGTCTATCAGGGCGATGCCCAGGATCGATCCGATCCCGGTGCCGGCGCCCAGGATGCCCAGCTCCAGGGGGCCGAGGAAGAGGACGTCCCGCACGAAGACGGGCAGCAGGACCTGGTAGGAGAAGGCGAAGGCGTTCATGAGGAAGGTAATGAGCAGCACGCCCGAAATTCGGGGATTCCGGCGGGAGTACCGGAAGGCAAGGAGCAGGTCTTTCCGGGGCCCGAGGCGGCCTTTCTTCCGGTCCTTGCGGTCCGTTTTGGCGGACAGCCGGACGATGACGGCGATCTGGACGACCTGCAGGAGGAAGAGGGCCAGGAAGCCGCCCTTTATCCCGGCGAACTCGAGCAGCACGCCGCTCGTGAGCGGCCCGATCAGCCGGGAGACGTTCTGCGGCACCGTCTCCAGGACCATGGCGTCCGTCGTCCGGTCCTTGCCCACCAGGTCCGGGATCAGCGCCCGGCGGGCGGACCAGTCGTAGGCGCTGCCGAGGCCGATGCAGACGGAACCGAGGACGATGTGCCAGAAGTCGAGATCGCCTAGGAACGCGAGGAGCCAGAACAGGCCGTTGATGATGCAGTTGATGAACTGGGCGTTGATGATCAGCCACCGGTAGCTCACGTGCCGCACCACGGTGCTGAAGAAGGGACCGAAGAGCATGAACGGCGCCATGCGGCAGAAACCGACCAGCGCCACCATGCCGGCCGAGTCGGTCAGTTCCAGCACGACCCAGCCTACGATCAACTCGTCCATCCAGCGCGTCTGCCACCAGATGCTGCTGGATATCCAGAGATAACGGAAGTCGGGGATGGAAAGCAGACCGGCCGCTTTCCAGCGTAAGCCAAGCCGCGCGAACATGGACGCCCTGTGGAAAATCCTGTTGACGGGCAGGTGGGACCATCTATATTCCGAATTATCTGACTTTCAGCACCACCGAAAACCGGCTCCCCTCGTCGTCTGCCGACAATTCGGTCCGCCGGTGATCCTGGGACAAGAAAGCCTTTCTATCGGCCACAGTCAAGCGTTCCGCACACCCGTTCGAACACCTTGATCACGCCATTTCAAAGCAGGGGAGTGTCGTCTTGAACGATCGGCTTCGCATCCTGTCCATCGGCGCGCATCCAGCCGATATCTTCGACCAGTCCGGCGGCGCCATGGCCCATCATACGGCCCGGGGCGACTGGGTGGGTTGCGTGGTGCTGACCCACGGCGCCCGCGTGCACGACAAGGTAATCAGCGACGAGATGTTCCACGCGGAGGAAGTGCCGGAGGGGGACACCCTGAAGCAGATGATGGCGAACCGGTCCGACGTGAAGGCGGAAGAGGTGCGCTCCGCCTGCCGCGCCCTCGGCGTGGAAGACGTCTATTTCATGGGCGCGGACGATGCCGTCCTGCTGCCTGAAAAGCCGATCGTGCGCCAGCTCGCCCGCCTGCTGCGGGAGCTGAAGCCGGATATCATCCTCACCCATTTCCCCGACGAGGGCGGGGGCACCTGGAGCCCCCATGCCGTGGCGGGGCGCATCGTGATGCTCGCCATGGGACTGGCCGGCTCTGTCGATCCCGGGGACCGGCGCCCGCCCCACCAGGTCGCGCAGGTGTTCTACTGGGGCTGCGGCGCGGCGAGTCTTCCCAGGAACGTGTGGGACGCCCGTGGCGGGTACTACAACGACGTATTCATCGACATTACGGACGTGGTCGACAAGAAGCTGGCGGCGCTTGACGCCCTCGTGAGCCAGGGCTACGGCGGCGCCTACGCGCGGAAACGCATCGAGACCTCGGACGGGGCCTTTGGCGGCGCGGGTCACGTCGCCTACGCCGAAGGGTTCATTTCGCTCAACGCCGAGACGCACTACTACTTCCCGGTCTCGTCCTACGCCCTCGAGCGGGCCCGCAGGTCGGACCACGAAAACATCGTGAAGGTCAGTTACAAGTACGAAGCGTGATAGAAAAGATCCGTTACAAGTACAAAGCATGAAGGAGAACACCATGCAACGGGTGGCATTCATACTGAAGGTCAAGGAAGACATGATCGAAGGCTACAAGAAGCACCACAGGGAGGTCTGGCCCGAAATGCTGGACGCCCTGCGCGAGGCCGGCTGGCGCAACTACTCGCTGTTCATGCGCGAGGACGGACTGCTTTTCGGTTACTGCGAGACACCGGATTTCGAGAAAGCGCTGGCCACCATGGCCGAGAAGGACGTCAACGCGCGCTGGCAGGAGTTCATGGCACCCTACTTCGAAAACCTCGGCGGCAAGCACGCCGACGAGAACATGGTACCGCTGGAACAGGTTTTCTACCTGGAATAACCCGAACATTGCACGTAAAGCGCGCGCCCCGCGCGCAGGGTAAAAAGGGTAAACAAGATCACTTGGAAACGACCACCCTCGATACGCCCGTCCTGACAAAAGACGAAAAGCGGCTGATCCGGGACATCACCGATTCGCTGAAGGAAAGCCGGAATCCCCACGCCGCGCACCTCGACCAGGCGATCTGCGATTCCATCGCCCGGTTGAGCGACCTGGCGAAGGTCATGAACGCCTATCCTTCCCTGCTGGAAAGCCAGTCCCTCGGCCAGCAGCGGCGGGACGCCGCGTCCCTCATCGAGGCGCTGTCCAACGCTACGCTCTTCACCGTCGACATGCTGCTTCCCATGCGAGCCGCGGTCGGGCAGGTGTACGTCATGGCCCGGCTCAACCTCTTCCGTCTCCTGCACCAGGTCGCCCAGGAAGCGCTGGGCGGCCGTAAGGACTTCACGGCCGTGGAAGACGCCATCGGCGGCCGTATCAGCCAGAGCATCCACAACAAGGTGATCGAATCGCTGCTGATCGCCATTGTCTGCGACGACAGCCTCGGACGCGCCGTCCGGACCAAGGCGGCCACCGCCCTGACCCACCTCTGGGAAGACCGGTTCTCCCGGCGCATCGAAGCCGTCCTGCCCGTCCTGGAGACCACCTGGGAAGCCCGGCGTCAGACCACCGTGCAACTGGGCACGCTGATGGGCGTATCCGAGATATTCGCCCTGATGCGCGCCGGCGGCGACATCCGGTTCCTCGACTATTTCTCCAGGAAGACCTGTCCGCCTGAGGAACTTCAGGCCTTTCGCGAGTTTCTCTTCAGCGTGTCCACCGAAGAACTCGAATCGTTGAACGACAGGCTGTTGAAGGGACAGGAAAAAACAGAGGCGGGCGTCAAGGTGGGCACTACGCTCTCGCTGCCGCCCACCTATCTCTACAACCATACGGCGACTGATTTCGTCACCCAGCTCTACCTGTTCTTCGTCAAGCGCCACCTCGAAGCCCACGCGCGACGGATCCGAAACCTGCCCGGTCCCAAGCGCACGGCGGAAGAGTACGTGATGGTCTATTTCCTGGAGCAGTCCTGCACGATGGACGGCGGCCAGGCCGAAGGCGACCGGACCGGCGCCGGCCAGGACCGCGGGAGTCAGGTCCGCGACAACCCCGGCAACGACCAACCCGGCGGGAGAAAGGATGCCGCGAAGTGATCAAACTCGGGTGCATGTCCCTCAGCTACGGCCACGCCATCCAGGAAGGGCGCATGGACCTCTTCGAATTCATCGATCGCGCGCGCGAAATGGGACTGGACGGGATCGACATCCATACCAGGGCGCTGGCCTCTGAGGACGACGCGTACCTGGGGGACGTACGCATGCGATGCCTGCAACGGGGGCTGGCCATCTCCTACCTGGGTATCAGCAACAACTTCGGGAAGCCGGCCGGAGAGATTGCCGCTGAAGTCGATATGGTAAAACACTGGATCGACGTGGCCGCGCGGATGCACGTGCCGATGGTGCGCATCTTCGCGGCGTGGGACCGGGACGATACGCCCGCCTACGTCACCTGGTCCCGCATGATCTACGCGATTTCGGAGGTGGTCGCCCACGGGGCAGACCGGGGCGTCGCCGTCGGGCTGCACAACCACAACCACGGTTGTGTGACCCGCACGGGCGACGACGTCGTGCGGATCCTGAACGAGGTGGGCCACCCGAATTTCACGCACATCATGGATACGGGCCAGTATGCCGGATCACCGGGTGCATCGGGCAGAAGGGGTAATCCCGACCCCGCCTATGATTTTTATGGCAGCATGGAAATAAGCGCGCCACACGCCGTGCACGTCCGGGCGAAATTCTACCGCGTCCAGTCCGGCGAGGAAGTCTGGCTGGACTATCCCCGCATACTCGGGATCCTGAAGCAGGTCGGGTTCAATGGCTGGATGTCGGTCGTCTACGAAGGGCAGGACGTCGAAGCCGAGGAGACCGCAGTGCCCAAGGCCGCCGCCTACCTGCGGCGCCTGCTGGCTGAACACGGCATGTGAGGCGCCGCGAGGAGCGTGGCGATATGGCGGCAGGAATCGGGATTCAGCTCCACCGTGACGCAGCGCCGTTCCAGCGACCGCGCGGCCAGCGCGATGGCGCCCTGGCCGGCAAAGGGGTCCAGGACCGTTTCGCCCGCGTATGACCAGAGGCGGATCAGGCGCCGGTAGGGGTGTTCCAGATCGTCGCCGGGCGTCCATACGGCCTGCCGGCCCGACCGCCATACCTCCCCGGGCACGCGGCTTTCTTCCATGACATCAGGCGCAGGCAACTCGGGCTCGCCGGGCTTCCGGTAGACCAGGATGGTCTCGGCGTGGACTTTGGGGCGGCATCCCAGCGGCAACCGGTCCTCCGCCTCTTCCTTCCTCGCCTTCTTCCCGTTTTCGAACCAGTACCAGGTCGCCTCATATAAAAAACCGGCCTCCTGGAGACCGCGGTGCGTGTCCGCCACCAGCGCCACCGGCTCCTCCCGCCAGAGCAGGTCCGCGATCCAGACGACGATCGCCCTGCCGGGCATCAGGCAACGGAGGCAGTGCGTCCACACCCTCGAGAGGGAAGCCAGGAAGTCGGGATAGGACTGGCCGAATCCGATCTGGTCCGGGTGGCCGTAGTCGCCGCTGTCCCACCACGGCGGACAGGTCAGCACCAGGCCGGCGCTCTGGTCGGGAATCGGCTCCATGTCCCGCGCGTCGCCCAGCCAGAGCCGGACCTGGTCGTCATCGTGGTAAAGGCGCATAAAATGGCGTGACCGTTCGGGAGCGCACAGTATCAGCAGGGTGGACAGGGGACGCGCCGGGCCGGGCATGCGCCGCGCGCCAGGCGTTCCGCCGGTGGGCGGAAAAGCCGCGCTATGCGCCCGGCCAGATTTCGGCCAGCGCGCTCGATATGATCACGGGATTGGGGCCGTCCACCCGGTAGCACACTTCCGCCGACAGGGCCTCGTTCATGAGGGCACCCGTCATGGATCGGGCCCAGCCGAACCACCGGTAGACCGCCTGCTCGTCGACGGCGCCCGCAGAATCCACGGCGCCCACGAGCAGACTGCGCATGGCGTGCCGGCGGGTCATGGAGGCGGCTTCCCGCTCGATGTCGTCGGGCACCCATCGCTTCGTCAGCTCCCAGACGCATGAAGCCGTGTCATGGATGTTCCTTCCAGGCCGGCCGCTCCGGCCGGGCACGATCAACCACAGCTTTTCGAGCTCCAGCAACGCCCTGCGGAAAGTCCGTTCGTCCATGCGGGCGGACCCGGCAAGTCGATCGCACAGCGCCTGTCCCGTGGCCGGCCCGTCCCGCTCGATGCAGTCGGCCAGGCGGAAGGCCGCCGGGGATATCCGGTTGCGCTCCCGGGCACCCTGGTATCCTTCCCCTTCCATGGCCAGCAGGGCCGCCCAGTGCTTACGGGCGATCAGCGTGGGCTTCCGTTTGACGAATGTGCCGAAGAGGCAGGGAACGGCGTCCGGCAGGTCACTCAGCCAGATGCTGGCGATACCCTGTCCCGAACTTATCCGGTCCCGGTTGCCGGGCCGATCGGTCCTGCCGTCAATCGCCTCCTGAATGCTTGGGAGTTCCGTTCCCGAAAAAACCGAGACGAAACACCGTTCCATGATGAACTCTCCGGCCTGCTTCCTGTTCCTGATCCGGCTGGACGAGGAAAGGCGGTGGCTCTCGGTCACGCGCCCCCGGACGTCTTCGGGCAACATGGGAAACAGTTTCGACTTGGTGAGTATGGGCATGTGCGACGCCTTCGTCGAACTACCGGGTCATCCGCCGGCCTGCCGGGTCATCTGTCAGCCTGCCGGGTCATCCGCCGGCCTGCGCGGCAAGGGCCGCCCCGATGATCCCGGCCTGGTTCCTCAGCCGGGCGGGTAGGACCTCGGTATCCACGGTGAAGCACGGGGAGAACTTCTCGTACTTGTTGCTGGCGCCGCCGCCCACGATGATCAGGTCCGGGCGGATCAACTCGTCCAGCTTGCAGAGGTACTCGTTCACGCGGCCGCCCCATTCCAGCCAGCCCAGTCCCTTTTCCTTCCGCACGCTTTCCGCCGCGTACTTCTCCGCCACGCGTCCCTTCATCTCGATGTGGCCGAATTCCGTGCTGGGCACAAGGGCGCCGTCGACGAACAGGGACGTGCCGATGCCGGTTCCCAGGGTCGCGATGATCACCACTCCGTCCCGGTCCCTGCCCGCGCCGTATCGCATTTCCGCGATCCCGGCGGCATCCGCGTCGTTCACGAAAACGACCGGCCGGCCTGTCGCCTTCGCCATGCGTTCGGCGGCGTTGACGCCGATCCAGGACGGGTCGATGTTCGCCGCGGTCCGCACCGTACCCTTCTTAATCACTGCCGGAAAACCGAAGCCCACGGGACCCGGCGGGTCGAAGTGCCGGACGATTTCCGCCGCGGTCTCGATGACTTTCTTCGGGGTGGCCGGCCTGGGGGTGGCGATCCTGAACCGTTCCGTCTCGAGTTTTCCGGTTTCCAGGCAGACCGGCGCGCCTTTAATGCCCGTCCCGCCGATATCGATACCCAGAAAACTCACGCGGGTTCCCCTTCCATGGGTTCTTCTTCGGCATGGACGACATCCTGGTCGCGGGGGGACGTGATCCGCCAGTAGTAGCCATCCGGGTCCAGCATGCGAAAGTCCGTGGCGCCCCAGGGCTGTTCTTTCAACGGTTCGTGTATGGCCACACCGGCCTGCTGCATCCGTGCATGGAACTGTTCGATATCCGAGGTTTCCAGGACCAGTTCGACGCCCACGCCCCGAACGAGCGACTCCACGGGCTGCTCCCCGGGATCCGGATACCAGAGCAGTTCGTCCGTCTTGAGTCCCAGGACCAGGGCGTCCCGTTGAAGCAGGATGTAGCCGGGATTGTTGGAGCGTTCCTTGAAGTCGAGGGTTTCGGTGTAGAACGCGGCGGACACCTGGAGGTCCTTCACGGCCAGGTTTACCTGGAGTCTCGCGGATTGATTCTCGACCTGCACCTGGTCGGCCCGGGGGCCGCGGGAAGTGAACTGGACGGTATAGGCCACCCGGTCGCCGACCTGCAGCAACGAGAACTGGGCATCCTTGATGTTGGATCGATGGAAGAACAGGTCCTCGTTCTCCGGCGTGTTGAT
>JAJECR010000123.1 GCA_022821935.1 Candidatus Latescibacterota bacterium | reverse complement strand
ATGATCATCATGAGCGTCATTCCCTTCGGCATCGTGGGGGCCGTGATGGGTCACCTCATCATGGGATTCGCCATCTCGCTCCTGTCCCTGTTCGGCATCGTCGCGCTCTCCGGCGTCGTGGTGAACGACAGTCTCGTGCTGGTGGACTTCATCAACCGAGGACGGGACCGCGCGGAACCCGACGCGGACCTGCACGAGATCATCCGCAACGCCGGCGTGGCCCGGTTCCGGCCCGTGCTGCTGACCTCGCTTACGACCTTCGCGGGACTGACGCCCATACTGCTGGAAAAAAGCCTCCAGGCCCAGTTCCTCATACCCATGGCCATATCCCTGGGGTTCGGCGTGCTCTTCGCTACGGCCATCACGCTGATCCTGGTCCCCATCTGCTACTATATCCTGGAAGACGCCCTCGCCGTCCTAGCCCGCATCCGGAGCAGGTTGAAGGGGCAGGTCCTGGAACCGGGCGAAGTGGTCGAGTCGCCTGCTTCCTGACCGTGCGCTCCAAGCCGTCCGGCCCTTACAAACTCCTTGCCCGCACCCGTGTATTCCCCCATCTTTCCAACAGGTGCGGTATCTCCTGAAAACACGCTGGATCGGACGATTCAGGTTGAGGGAAACCGCGGCGGGTCAACGTACAGGGGGCCTACTTGCCATTTCACGCCGATCTGCATCTCCACTCCCATTACTCCCGGGCGACGAGCAAGAACCTGAACCTGGAACACCTGTACAAGTGGGCCCAGTTAAAGGGCATCCGGGTCATTGGTACCGGAGATTTCGTCCATCCGGGATGGATGGATGAACTCGAGGAAAAACTCCAGCCGGCCGAGGAGGGGCTGTTCCGACTGAAACCCGATCTCGAAAAGGCGATGCAGGACCACGTGCCCGCGGCCTGCAGGGCGCCGGTCCGCTTCATGCTGACAGTCGAGATCTCGAATATCTACAAACGGCTCGGCCGCGTGCGGAAGGTACACAACATCATCCTGGCCCCGGGATTCGAAGCCGCGAAGACCATACAGGCCCGCCTGGGAGCCATCGGCAATATCCGGTCGGACGGACGGCCCATCCTGGGACTGGACTCCCGGGACCTGCTTGAGATCACCCTTGAAACCGACCCGATGGCCTGCCTCATACCCGCACACGTCTGGACGCCGTGGTTCTCGGCCCTGGGGTCCAGGGGCGGCTTCGACCTTATATCGGATTGTTACGGCGACCTCACGGATCATATCTTCGCGGTCGAAACCGGTCTCTCGTCGGATCCGCTCATGAACTGGCGGCTGGAACAGCTCGACCCCTACGTGTTGGTCTCGAACTCCGACGCCCATTCACCCGGAAAGCTCGGACGGGAAACCACCCTGTTCGACACGTCCTGCAGCTATCCCGCGATCTACAGCGCCCTCTCCGATCCGGAGGACGACGGATTGACCGGGACGGTGGAGTTCTATCCCGAAGAGGGCAAGTACCATTATGACGGGCACAGGAAGTGCGGGAGAAGGATGCATCCCCGGGAGACCATTGCCGAAAATGGGAAATGCCCCGATTGCGGCAAGCCGGTTACCGTCGGCGTCATGGCCCGCGTGGAGGAACTCGCGGACCGAGAAGAGGGGAAAAAGTCCGCCCGGTGGCGCCACTTCTTCAGCGTAATCCCTCTGCCCGAGATCATCGGCGAGGCGAAGCAGGTCGGGCCCGGAACCAAAACGGTGGATACGATTTACCAGGCCATGGTCTCGCGTCTTGGCAGCGAGCTCGACATTCTTCTGGAAATACCCGAAGACGACATCGCGCAGGTGGCCGGGCCATTGATCGCCGAAGGCATTCGACGCATGCGGGTCGGAGAGGTGGATATCCTTCCGGGCTATGACGGGGACTACGGGGTGATCAAGTTGTTCAACCCGGCGGACCGCCTGGGTGGCGACACGCAGATCGCCCTGCTGGACGAACTGCCCGCGGAGCCAAAAGCCCCGTTGCGAAAGGAACTGGTGCGGGACGATGCGCCGGAAATGGAAGAGGCGCCGATTCGCACCAACGGAACGGTCGAAGTCACAGAACCCCTGCCGTTCGTACCCGAGATGCCGGAACCCGCGGGCGAGGCCGTCGAGGATGCTTCGCCGGATTTACACGGGTCCGCACCTGCCACGACCGTGGCCGAGGCGCCTGAACCGCGCGAAGACACGTCATTGATGGACATTCCCCTGAACGAAGATCAAAGAAAGGCCGTACGTCACCGCGAGGGTCATCTTCTGATCGTGGCCGGACCCGGCACTGGAAAGACCCACACGCTGACCCACCGCATGGCCTACCTGGCGCGGCAGGACACCTCGCCCGACCGGATGCTGGCGGTGACCTTCACCAACAAAGCCGCCGGGGAACTGAAGTCGCGACTGGGAGAACTGCTCGACGGGCAGGCGCGGCATGTCATGGTCGGCACGTTCCACGGAATCTGCCTTGCCCTGTTGCGCCAGTGGTCCCGCCACGTGAGCATCCCGTTCAGCTTGAGCGTGGCAACGCCCGACGACCAGGACCGGTTGGCCCGCGCACAGTGGCCGCTGGACAATACCACGCAACGGCGGCGACGGCTGGAGGAGGTCGCCAGATGGAAGGCGTCGGGCCGAAGCAGTGAGATTCCGGAAGCGGTTTCAGCCTACACGCGCCTTCTGCGCAGACATGGGCTGCTGGATTTCGACGATGTCATCCTGGAGACCACGAAGCTGCTGCGATCGGACGAGCGGTTCAGGCAGAACGTACACGAGCGGTTCCGCTACGTTTTCGTGGACGAGTACCAGGACATCAACCCGGCACAGCACGCCCTGCTGAAGATCCTCGTGGAAGGCGGCGCCCGGATTACGGCCATCGGCGATCCCAACCAGGCCATTTATGGTTTTCGCGGAGCGGACACCCGGTACTTTCACTCCTTCGAGGAGGATTACCCCGGTGCGGAGGTACAGTACCTGAAGGAGAACTACCGTTCAGCGGCTTCTCTGCTCGACGCCTCGTCGCAGGTCATGGGCGCTTCCGGCGTTGCCGCTGCGCCGCCGCTGGTCGCCGCGCTCTATGTCCACGGGCACCTGGTCATTCGGGAGACCCGGTCGGACAGGGCCGAAGCCGAGTACGTCGTGCACCAGATCGAACGCATGGTGGGCGGCACAAGCCATTTCTCCCAGGATTCAGGGCGGATGGAAGACGGGGCGGACCCGGGCAAGGAACGATCCTTCGGAGACATCGCCGTACTTTACCGGATGAACAGTCAGAATACCGCCCTGGTGGAAGCGCTTGATCGCAGCGGTATACCTTACCAGGTCGCGGGAGACACGTCCCTCATCAACAGGCCGGGCGTGCAGGAGATGGTTACCCTGCTCCAACTGGGCGATGGCCGGACCGTGACCACCGGTTCGGCGCTCCGGTGCCTGTCGGCGACGATTGACGGGCTGGGAGACCGGACCGTGGAGCTCATCGAAGCGCTGTGGAAACAGCGCACGCAGATCACAATCGGCCACGTGGGGGAACTGATGGATCGCCCACGCTTGCTCATGAAGCGATCCAGGATCGGCCTGGAAGCCCTTATGCGTGACCTGAAGACGATAAATTCCGACCTGGGAAAACGCACGGCGGCCGACAATTTGAAAAACCTGGCGCGCACATCCATCTGGGACAAACTGAAGTGGCGCTATCCCAGGGCGGATGAAAGCCTGAGCGAATTGACCCGGTACGCCCGAATCGAGACGGAATTGCCGGTTTTGCTCGACAAGCTGCTGCTCAGCCAGGAATACGACGCTTACGGTCAGGCGTCGGAACATGTGAATCTCATGACCCTGCACGCGGCTAAAGGACTGGAATTCCCGGTAGTCTTCGTCGTGGGCTGTGAAGACGGCCTGGTGCCCCTGCAACACGACGGCATGGAGTCCGACCTGGACGAAGAACGCCGCCTGTTTTACGTGGCCATGACCCGGGCGAAGGAACGGCTTTACCTGGTACGATCCAAAAAGCGCATGCTGTTCGGCGAGGTGCGCTCGACCCGGCCCTCGCCTTTCCTGACCGATATCGAAGAACAGTTGAAACAGTACGACGGAACGCATGGAACGCAAAGACCGGACCGGCGCCGGCGGAGGAAGGCGAAATCAAGACCGTCGAACCAACTGGGCCTGTTCGGATAGAATCGGTCCCCCGAGAGAAACCGGGCGGACCCGTTCATCGAGAAAGGAGACACCATGTCCAACTCAAATTACACCTTTCCCGCCATACTGATTGCCGGGCTGCTCGCTTTTACCGCGTACTCCATGGCCGGGCCCTCGGGCGAACCGCCGCAATCCGGCGAGACGGGCCAGGCCGAAGGGAACGGGCAATACGCGGTGGCGACCTTCGCCGGCGGCTGTTTCTGGTGCATGGAGCCGCCCTATGACGAACTGGACGGCGTCATTTCCACCATCGTGGGATATACCGGCGGGAGTCTGCGCAATCCGACCTACGGGGAGGTGACCACGGGCAGTACCGGACACACGGAAGCCATGGAGGTCCGCTACGATCCCTCGAAGATAACCTACCAGGAACTGCTGGACGTCTTCTGGGTAAACATCGATCCCACGGTGGGCGACCGCCAGTTCTGCGACAGGGGCAGCCAGTACCGCGCTGGTATATTTTACCACAACGCCGAACAAAAAGCGCTGGCCGAGGCGTCGAAGCAGAAAGTGATCGATTCCGGCCGTTTCGATCGCGTGGTGACCGAGGTGACCCCGGCGTCGACCTTTTACGAGGCGGAAGAATACCACCAGGACTACTACAAGAAAAACCCTTTGAGATACAAGTTCTACCGGTACAATTGCGGCCGGGACCGGCGTCTTGAAGAACTCTGGGGTGACTGACCGTACCTTCGCCTTAACTAACAGGAGATTAGCATGGCTGAACTGGAGGATCTGGTCAAAACCACCCTGGGCGAGCTCAGGGAGGTGGCCAAAGCGCAGTCCGTTGTCGGCGACCCCGTCGAAATGGGAGATACGAAGGTCATCCCCCTGGTCAAATTGGGTTTTGGCTTCGGCGGCGGGGGGACGTCGGGCAAGGATGGATCACGGAGCGGCAGTGGCGGAGGCGGTGGTGTTCAACCGGTCGCCGTGCTGGTCGTCAGGGATGGAGAAGTTCGGCTGGAGCGGATGTCGGGACAATCCGGATTCTCATCGGCCACGAACACGGTGGCGGACCTGGTGAAAACCGCGCTGGACCGCTGGATCAAGCCCAAATCGAAAGAAGAAAGATAAACCGTGACTCCGACCCTTGAGCCGGTCCTTATCATACCTGGTGCCGTTCTGCTCGCCGTCCTGCTGCTTTTTGCCATTCCCGTGACGATCTCCTTCTCGGTCGTTCGCCGGGGAACATGCACGGGCAGGATCACGATCGGATGGTTGTTCGGACTGCTCCAATTCACCCCTTCCAGGCCCAGAAGCACCGGTCGTAGGAAGAAGAAGCGGAGGCCGGCCACCGAGCGGGCCGAACCGGATGATTTGCGGGGGAAAACGCCGTCCGCCGCGCCCCGTGCCGGGGCGAAACGTTTCACCGCGTTGCTGAAGAGTAAGGGATTCGTGCGGGGCGTGTTGAGATTCACGCATGGCATGGCGATGCGCGTACGTTTCGTATCTCTGCGGATCGCCGGGCGGTTCGGGCTTGAGAATCCCTACGACACGGGTCGCCTCTGGGGCTATATCTGCGCATTCACCGGGTTTCTTCATGGTGCTGATCGCGTCACGCTTCTTGTCGAACCTGAATTCGATGAAGTCATATTGGAATTCGATGGAGAGGGCGAGCTTCGCGTCGTTCCCGTCACCCTGTTTTGGCCTGCCGCGCGGTTCGTTCTTTCTCCCGCCACGCTTCGCGCGGCCTGGACGGCGGCGAGGCGCCGGTAAACCCGGGACCATCCACAGATTTCAGGAGCTTACATGTCTTCACCTCTTCGCAGCGCCCAATGGTTCGGACCCAAAGACAAAGTAGGCTTCATCCATCGAAGCTGGATGAAGAACCAGGGGCTTCCAGATCACGTCTTCGACGGCCGTCCCGTCATCGGCATTTGCAACACCTGGTCGGAACTGACGCCGTGCAACGCCCATTTCCGCATCATCGCCGAACGGGTCCGCCGCGGAGTATACGAGGCGGGCGGGTTCCCGGTGGAATTCCCCGTCATGTCCCTGGGCGAGCCCCTCATGCGGCCCACGACCATGCTGTTCCGTAACCTGGTCAGCATGGACGTGGAGGAGACCATCCGGGCCAATCCCCTTGACGGGGTCATATTGCTCGTCGGTTGCGACAAGACGACCCCGGCCCTGCTCATGGGCGCGGCGAGCTGCGATCTGCCCACCCTGGCGATTTCAGGCGGGCCCATGCTTAACGGCCGGTTCAGGGGACGGAATATCGGGTCCGGCACGGACGTCTACAAGTTCAGCGACGAGGTGCGCGCCGGGACGATGAGCGAAGAGGAGTTCCTCGAAGCGGAATCGTGCATGAACCGGTCCACGGGCCACTGCATGACTATGGGTACGGCCTCCACCATGGCCAGCGTCGTGGAAGCGCTGGGCCTGGGCATGCCCGGCAACGCCGCCATACCCGCGGCCGATGCCCGGCGGATGAAGCTGGCCCACGAGGCGGGCCGACGTGTGGTGGAGCTGGTCCACGAG
>JAJECR010000336.1 GCA_022821935.1 Candidatus Latescibacterota bacterium | reverse complement strand
GTGATCATGGAGCCCACGGAAACTTTCATCGGCACGCTGAACGAGGACTTCGCCATCGAGAGCACGGCCGGGGACATCGTCCAGCTCGGAAACAACTCGTGGCGAATCCTGCGCGTGGAGAAGGGCAAGATCCGCGTGGAGGACGCCCAGGGCCTGCCGCCGACCATGCCCTTCTGGTTCGGCGAGGCGCCGGGCCGGACGGCCGAGCTTTCCGCATCCCTGTCGCGGCTGAGGGAAGAAGTGGCAAGCCGGATCGAACTGGGGAACGACAGACCGGAAGATGGCGACGGCTCGGATTCCGCGAACGGGCACGACGACAGGGCAGGATCGGCGGACGGGCACGACGGCGAGAAGAAGCTCGACGCGGAATGGAAGCGGGAGGCCGAGGAATGGCTGATGGAGTCCGCGGGCATCTCCCACGTGGTCGCGACGCAGATAGCCGAATACCTGGGCGCGACCAAGGCGGCTCTCGGCGTGATCCCCTCCCAGAAGGACCTGGTGGCGGAACGGTTCTTCGACGAAGCCGGCGACATGCACCTCGTGATCCACAGCCCTTTCGGCAGCCGGGTCAACCGGGCCTGGGGGCTGGCCCTGCGCAAGCGATTCTGCCGGACCTTCAACTTCGAGCTGCAGGCCGCGGCGAACGAGGATTCCATCATCCTGTCTCTCGGCGCCACGCACAGCTTTCCCCTGGACGACGTGTTCCGCTATCTGAGCGCCAAAACCGTCCGCGAGGTCCTGGTCCAGGCCCTCCTCGACGCGCCCATGTTCGAGGTGCGCTGGCGCTGGAACGCGTCCACCGCCCTGGCCGTGCTGCGTCGCAGGGGCGGGGAACGGGTGCCGCCGCAGATTCAGCGGTCCGTGTCGGAAGACCTGATCGCCCAGGTGTTTCCGGACCAGATTGCGTGCCTGGAGAACATCGCGGGCGACCGGGAGGTGCCCGATCATCCCCTGGTCAGTCAGACCATAGAGGACTGCCTGCACGACGCCATGGACGTCGATACGCTGGAGTCGGTGCTGAAGACGATGAAGGCCGGGGACATGAACATGCACGCACGGGAACTCCGCGAGCCTTCTCCCATGGCCGAGGAGATCCTGAACGCCCGGCCCTACGCCTTCCTGGACGACGCGCCTCTCGAGGAACGGCGGACGAACGCCGTCCGTAACCGACGCTGGCTCGACCCCGCGGTCGCCGGTGATCTGGGACGTCTTGACCCCGAGGCCATCGACACCGTCCGGAGCGACGCCTGGCCCGAAGTGCGGAGTCCCGACGAACTCCACGACGCCCTGGTGCTCACGGGGTATGTCACCGAAGAAGAAGGCGCCGAGGGCGACGAGTACGGCAGCTGGACGCCTTACTTCGAAGTACTGGCGTCCGACCGGCGCGCCGCAACGCTCGTGACGGAAGGCGGCAGGCGCCTGTGGGTACCGCTGGAGCGGCATATCCACTTCGAGTGCGTGCATCCCCGTGGACGGTTCGAACCTGAGCAGGCAATACCGGTCGACGTAAGAAGCAAACTGGAGAAGAGTTTTCAATCCGCGGCAGGCGCATCCGCAACGGAAGAGACCGCGCTGGTGGAACTGATGCGGGGGAGGCTGGAGACGCTCGGACCGGTCACGGCGGCTGGCCTGGCCGAGTCCATCGACCTGCCGGCAGGGAGGATCGATCAGGCGCTGGCCGCCCTGGAAAGCGAGGGGTTCGTCTTCAGGGGACAGTTCTCGCCGGACGCGGAAGCGCTGGAGTGGTGCGAGCGCCGGCTCCTGGCGCGGATCCACCGCTTCACGATCACCAAGCTGCGCCGGGAGATCCAGCCCGTTTCACCTGCCGACTTCATGCAATTCCTCTTCACCTGGCATCACCTGGCGCCCGACACCCGGTTGAAGGGCGCCGACTCCGTGACCGCGGTGCTGCGCATGCTGGAGGGCGTGGAAGCGCCGGCCGCGGCCTGGGAAAGCGAGATCCTACCTTCCCGCGTCACCGACTATGACTACGCCTGGCTCGACAACCTGTGTCTCTCGGGCAAATACGCGTGGGGCCGCCTGCGTCCCCACAGGTCGAACGGCGAGAACGGAAAGACGGCCGGTCCGATCCGGACGACGCCCATCGCCATCGTGGACCGCATGAACCGGTCGCTGTGGATGTCCCTGAGCGGCGCGGCCGGCGACGAGGAACTTCCGCTGTCCACCTATGCGAAGACCGTACTGGACCTGATGACCCGGCAAGGCGCGGTGTTTTTCGACGACATCGTGGCGCAATCCGGGATCCTGCGTACCCACGCCGAAGAAGCCGTGGCGGAGCTGGTCTCGGCGGGGCTGGTGACTTCCGACAGTTTCGCGGGTCTGCGGGCTTTGCTGGTTCCGACTCGGCACAAGGAGTCCCGGCGGGGACGGGAACGCAGCAATCCATTCGACCTGTCGACGGCGGGACGCTGGGGGCTGACTTCCAGGACACCGGCGGAAGGCAACCCGGAGGAGGACCTCGAGGCCTATGCCCGCGTGGCCCTGGCCCGGTACGGCGTGGTGTTCAGGCGGCTCACGGAACGGGAGAACACGTCGCCGCCGTGGCGGGATCTCGTGCGCGTCCTGCGGCGCATGGAAGCCCGGGGGGAAATCCGCGGCGGGCGGTTCGTGAACGGGGTCTGGGGCGAGCAGTACGCCCTGGGCGAGGCCGTCACGCTGTTGCGAAGTATCCGCCGGAAGGAGAAGCAGGGCACGCATGTGGCCATCAGCGCGGCCGACCCGTTGAACCTGATCGGGATCATTACGCCCGGTCGGCGCATTCCCGGCATCACGAACAACCGGATCCTCTACCGGGACGGCGAACCCATTATGATCATGGAGGGCGGCGAGATCCGGGAGGTGTCCCCGGTGTCCGCCGAAGAGCAGTGGGCACTGCGGCAGGAACTGGTCAAGCGGGAATTCCCCCCGAAGTTGAAGGCCTACCTGAGCGGTCGGCGGCTTTCAAAACAAAAGGCCGATGCCCGGTAGTCCCGGTATTCTTCTGAACGTGGTTCAGCATGCTCATGAAAGTTGAACAACCGGTCCCGGGCGGCGAGCATGAAGAAAATCGTCATAATCCCGCTGATCGCATGGATATCACTGTCGGCAACCGACAGGGGCTACGCCCAAGTCCACGAGAAGCGCATGTCGATCAGCCTGGGCGGCGGGCGAAGTATACCTTTAGGCGGATACGCAGACGGAAAATCCAGGGGATCCGCGTTCCTCATGGGGGTAACGGTACGTGTTCACAGATCCGTCCATCTCGCGTTCAATGGCTATGACAACCTCCTGTCCGTAAAGCGCGGTCAACACGACAGGAACCGTCTGAACGACGAAGCGCTACAGAGACTCGGACCGCACGTGGATGCCAATGTAAGCCTGGAAGGCGCCAGCTTCGGATTGATGTTTAAAAGCTCCACGTCCCCGGCTACCGTTCACGGGATGGGTGGAATCGGCTACACCAAGGTAATCGACCGGTTCTTCGGTACCGTGGGCGGCACAAAGCTGACCGCATTCAGTACAGAAACTTCTTTCAGCATGCTTCTCGGCGGCGGCGTGCATGTTCCGATGACGCCCACAATCGGCCTGGCGCTG
>JAJECR010000043.1 GCA_022821935.1 Candidatus Latescibacterota bacterium | reverse complement strand
CTGTCCCTGAGGGCGGTACGGACGTACGCGGCCCTCTTATTCTATAGTATAAGGAAACCGTCATGGCAGGTCAATACTATAACGAAAACGGATCGGTTCCAGCGAAAGGGGACACGGCCTATACGAAAACACCTTTCATTTCCGTGACAAGTACCGGCATCAGACCATCTGACGCGAGATAACCCATGCATTCCGAACTCTTTACCAGCACGCAAGCGAAGACCATTCGCCTGGATGAGTTGAAACCTGGCGAGAAGGCGACGATAAGGCAGATCAAGGGCACGGCGGGAGAAGAAGTGCACCTGATGGAACTGGGGCTGCTCCCCGGTACGACCATCGAGTTGATCAAACGCGCCCCCATGGGCGATCCGATCGAGATACGCGTTCGGAGCTACCACCTGTCCATTCGTTGTGCCGAGGCCCGTTCGGTCGTGGTGGAAAGAAATTGAGTTTAAGAGGGATGTAACATAAAAAAGGACTATCGGTTCGGCTGGCCGGCTCTCCCCGATAGTCCCTGGACCAGGGGGATTCGTACACGATGCGGTACTATCCGATCCCGGCCTGTATTTTGAATATAAGCCCCCTGGCAACCGCTGTCAATTCCATCGGTTTACCGTGGGGCTTACATGATTCGAAAAACCATCTTCTGGATCCACCTCTCGTCGGGCGTCGTCGCCGGCATCGTCATCCTCATCATGTCCGTGACCGGCGTGCTGCTCACCTTCCAGAGCCAGATCGTCGACTACGCCAACCGGGGTTATTCCTCGGTCCAGCCTCCCCATCCCGGCGCCGCGCGCATGGATCTCGACGCGGTGCTCGCGGCGGTCCGAAACACCGAGACCGAAGCGGAACCCACCTCTGTTACCATACGTCCCGATCCGGACGAGGCGTACGTCGTACGATTCGGCCGTGCGAAAACCGTCTTCGTCGATCCCTATACCGGGGATGTCCGGGGCGAAGGCAATCTTGCCGTCCGGGATTTTCTCCGGGAGATCATGTACTGGCACCGGTGGTTCGGCGCGGAAGGCGAAAGCAGGGCGGTCGCCCGCGCGGTAACGGGCGCCTGCAACCTGGCGTTCTGCCTCCTGACCATCACGGGACTGTACATCTGGTGGCCCCGCAAGTGGACCCTGGCGTCGTTAAAGGCCGTCTTTGTCCCGAACTTCAGATTCAAGGGGAAAAGCCGGGATTTCAACTGGCACAATTCCTTCGGCGTCTGGTGCCTTCCCGCCCTTTTCCTGATCTCGCTCAGCGGCGTGGTCATTTCCTATAGATGGGCCGGCGACCTGGTCTACACGCTTACGGGCTCGGAACCGCCTCAACGGGCTGCGCAGTCCGCGTCGGAACCAGAAAATCCCGTGGAAGCATCCGCACCGGCGCCTGTCGCTCCTTCGGAGTCCTTTCTGGATGCGGCGCGCAAGCAGGTGCCGGGATGGGCGTACATCACGCTGAATCTGCCTGAGGAAGGTGCGGAAACCACGACGCTGTCGGTATCTGAAATGGATAACCGCATTCCGCTGACCCGATCGACGCTCACCGTATCCACGGCTGATGCAGGGGTAGTCGAATGGATCCCTTTCACCAGCCTGAACATGGGTCGCCAGATTCGTACCTGGCTGCGCTGGATTCATACGGGCGAAGCGGCCGGATGGTTCGGCCAGCTCATCGCGGGCGTGGCGTCGGCCGGAGCGGTGGTCCTGGTATGGACGGGGCTTTCCCTGGCATGGAGACGATTCCGAAGGTACAACAAAACCCGCCAGAACACGGCATTGACGACGAAGGATGCACCAGGAGAATCCAATGAAGAACCACACCTTGCTCGCACAGGATGAAGAAAACCAGACCCGGGTGTATTCGTGCCATGCCGGGCATATTCACGTCGTCTACCGGCGCACCAATATCGCCATATCGACGGGTGAGTTCCGCGAACTCCTGGACTGCGTCGTACAGACCTTCGAGTACATCCAGAAACAAAGCCCGGAACGTATGGAATCGAAACACATCGACGTAACGTTCGACGACACGGTCGTAAAAATACCCCTGCCCCGATTCAGGACGTTCGTGCACGTCCTCAAACGGGCCATGATCAGTTTCCAGAGGCTATCGGGTATATACAACAAGCCCTCCGAAGTGGAAACGGAATACGAAGCCAGTGGCAAGCTCATTCCCTTTACGCCCTTCAGGTACAACCAGTTGAATTAAGCGGACAGCCTGGAAGGCCTGGACGAGCCAGGGAGACCTGGTCAGCCCGGACGGGCCTGCGCGCTTTGCTTTTTGTTCCCTTTTTAAACGTTCTGCGTTATATTGACCTGGTCTGGACGTCGCGGTTTTTCCGACCCGATCGTGAACCGTTTCATTCTGAACCACCCCTTGGACATGGCCGAAACAACCGATACATTCGCGGCGCGCGAATCCGTGACCGACGTACTCCTCGTCGGCAATCCGAATACCGGCAAGACGTCCGTTTTCAATTCGCTGACCGGGCTTCGGCAGAAAACAGGCAATTATCCCGGCGTAACCGTGGAGAAGAAGTCGGGCATCGTGACGGCTCCGGACGGCGCCACGCTTCGTCTGCACGACATGCCCGGCATGTACAGTCTTACCCCGAAGTCCCTCGACGATTCCATCGCCCGGGAGGTCCTGATCGGGGAGGCGGACGAGGACCTGGACATCCGGCTCATCGTGGTCGTGGCCGACGCCTCGAATCTCAACCGGAATCTCTACCTGGTCACCCAACTCATCGACCTCGGCATCCCCGTTGCCATCGCCATGAACATGATGGACAACGCCGTCAGCAGCGGAGTGCATATCGATCTGGACGCCCTCGCCGATCATCTCCAGGTCCCCATCGTGCCGGTGATTGCTTCCCGCCAGCAGGGGATTGACGAGTTGCGTCAGATGATGTTCGACCAGGTGAATCGGGATACCCGGCCAGCCGGTTCGCCGGAAGAAGCCGGACCCGGTTCATCCGGACCGGCATCGAGTCCGGCCACGGTTTCCTTTGCCGAAAGGTTTCCGCGCAGGCGGCTCCTGGGCGGGCTGCTCGACGAGGCGCTTTCCCCCGCGGCGGCCTGGTTCGGCGAACACACGAATCTTAACGAGGTCGCGCAGACTTCGGAAGCGCTGCGCGTGACTTCAAGCGACCAGGCGCTGCAGACGTGGATGGACGGCCGCCAGGACGCCTCCTGCAAGGAAGACCTGAAGCGCATCGTGGAGCAGACGCGGGGCAGGCTGGACGAGATGCAGGTGCCCTGGCGGATGCTGGAGACCATACTCCGGTATGACCAGATCGACGAACTCTATTCGAAGGTCGTACGGGAAGATCGAAGCGCCCGGGCCAGTCTGAGCGTCCGGCTGGACCGGGTCTTCACCCACCGCGCCGCCGGCCCCGCCATCGTCCTGATCGTGTTCGCGCTGGTCTTCCAGTCCATATTCTCCTGGGCCGAAGCGCCCATGACGTTCATCGAGGACGGGATCGGCGCCCTGGGGGCCTTCGTCTACCAGTTCCTGCCGGCAGGCCTGCTGCGCAACCTGCTCGTGGACGGCGTCATCGCCGGCGTGGGCGCCGTGCTGGTCTTTCTCCCCCAGATCCTTTTTCTCTTCTTCTTCCTGGCCCTGCTCGAAGACACGGGATACATGGCCCGCGTCGCCTTTATCATGGACCGTTTCATGAAGAGCATGGGACTGTCCGGCCATTCGGTCATGCCGCTGCTGTCGTCTTTTGCCTGCGCGATACCGGGCATCATGGCGACCCGGACGATCTCGAGCTGGAAGGACCGCCTCATCACGATCATGATCGCGCCGCTGATGAGCTGCAGCGCCCGCCTGCCCGTGTACATCCTGCTGATCGGCGCGTTCTTTCCGTCCATGACGATTTTAGGCGTATTCACGCTGCAGGGACTCATGCTGTTCACCATGTATATATTCGGGATCGTCGTCGCCATAGGCGCCGCGCTGGTGTTCAAACAGTTATTCATGAAGGATGCCGTGTCCACGAGTTTCGTCATGGAACTGCCGCCCTACCGGCTGCCTTCTCTCAAGTGGGTTCTGCTGCAGATGTTCGAGCGGGCGAAGGTCTTCGTGACGGAGGCGGGCCAGATCATCCTCGCCATATCGGTCGTCCTCTGGTTCCTCGCCTCGTACCCGCAACCCGACGACTACGATTCCATGACGTCCAGGTCGCGCATACAGCAGAGCTACGCCGGCCAGCTCGGCCAACTGATCGAACCGGCCATCGAGCCCCTCGGGTTCGACTGGAAAGTGGGCATCGGGCTGATCACTTCCTTCGTCGCCCGGGAAGTGCTGGTCAGCACCATGGCCACGATCTACAACGTGGAGGAGGCCGACGAGGCCTCCGTCGATCTCAGGTCGGCCCTGCAGGGCGAGACGGACCCGGAAACGGGCGAACGGGTATACACGCCGCTGGTGGCGGTCGCCCTCATGGTCTTCTTCGCCCTGGCCTGTCAGTGCATGGCGACCGTCGCCATCGTGAAACGGGAGACCAACAGCTGGAAGTGGCCCATCGTCATGGTCCTGTATATGACCGCCCTGGCCTACGTCGGTTCCTTTGTCGTCTACCAGGGGGGACTGCTCCTGGGTTACGGGTAACCGCCTTCGGACCACTTGGCATTTAACCGTTCCGCCTTTATCTTGTCACCATGGACCTTCAAACCCTGATCGTCGCCATAACCGTTGGACTCGCGGCCGCCTTTGTAATCCGTACCTTCACGCGGCAGTTCACGTCCCGGGGCCAGAAGGGCTGCGCGAGCTGCAGCCATAGCGGTGTCAACGGCCAGCCGGGCGCGGCGCAGGAAGGCGATCTGATCCAGGTGGAGGAGCCGGTCCGCAAGTAGCGTCGGCAGACCAGAGACCACATGTCCGTACTCGACACAATCCGGAACAGAAGGTCGATATACGAGTTTACGTCCGAATCGGTTCCCCGCGAGGCGATCGCCCGCGTGCTCGAAACGGCCGTGTGGGCGCCGAACCACAAGCTGACCGAACCCTGGCGCTTCCTGGTCGTCACGGGGAAGACCAAGGAGATCCTGGCGAACATCTACTGCAAGATCCAGCGGGGTAAAACAAAGTCGGACGA
>JAJECR010000120.1 GCA_022821935.1 Candidatus Latescibacterota bacterium | reverse complement strand
TGCGATGCGCCGAGTGCAGCACACGGGCATCGGCCAGTACCAGGTCACCGGCCTTGACGCAGACCTCGACCTGGTCGGGGTGGTCGCTGAACATGGTGGGATGGTCCTCGGCAATGAAGCGGGCGCCCTGTTCATGGGCCGGCACCAATTGGTCGTGCAGCGGGATGCGTTTGAGGTGGGTTCCCGGGATGATTTTGAGGCATCCGTTCTCTCGCGATGTATCGCTCAGGTAGTAGGATACGAAGATGATCTGCGGCCAGGGAGAGCAGCTCATCGGATCGTTCCACTGCATCCAGTCCTGGTGCCAGTACAGTGCCGGTTCACCGGGGTCTTTGGTGAGGAGGATGATACCACCGGTGCTGGCAAAGTCGCCCAGACCCATCTGTTCGAGGGTGCGCCGCGTGGCGGGCCAGTCGAGCAGCTTCTGGATGGTCGGGTTCTCAGCCCCCTGCGCGGTGACGTGTTGGCCCTGGTATTTGTAATCCGGTGGCGGCACCCAGTCTTCCATCATGCGCTCGGTTTCGATGTGCAGTTCCTGAAGGAAGGATTCGCTTAGGATTCTGTCGACCACACAGAAACCGTCGCGCATCAGCTGCTGGCGTTTTTCAATGGCTTGTTCAGGGGACATGGGATCCTCGTTAAAATTTGGTGAGGCCAGTGATCATCAGAGCATGGTACTATCGTTTAATCCCATCCAAGGATTCGTTAAACAAGGTATTCACAATGTATACACGAAACAAGATCGTCTAGTAACCCAACCGGAGATTCCCACTGCCGGGTCCGCCTATTCCTCTCCTTAATCTTCTCGATGTCAAAGATTGTTCTCGAGAATCTAGCAACTCCTGCGACTGGTAATGGATAGATCAGTGACAGTACGAATCGACTACATCGACTGGACTCGGGAATAAAATCCATGGAACTCGCGCAACTTCTCATCACGCCTGGTACGCTGCTGACGGCCTTCATCTTCTTTTGGAAACAGGCAAGGGCCAGCAGCGACGACCTGAAGCGGGAACTAAGGTTTGATATGCAAGAATTAAAGAGAGAATTGAAAGAAGACTTAAGTCAGGCTAAGGCAAACAGTGACGACCTGAAACGGGAACTAAAGTCTGATATGAAGGCATTGAACGAAGAGTTAAAGGAAGAGATAACGTCCGTTCGCAGAGAAGTTTCCACAGTCCAGGTTGAAATGCACGATATGAATGGTCGCCTGGGTCGCGTCGAGGGTCTGCTCATGGCCCCGGATGCAGGCGATTCATAAAGATCGAGCCGTCACGGGGTTCGCGCATCAGTTGGCCGACGCACCTTCATGGCACGGTGACTGACCCTATTTGGGACACAACTCAAAGATGCTCAAAAGACCTCATAGAAAGGAACAAGGGAAATGGATCTTGCTCAGCTTCTCGTCACCCCCGGCACGCTGCTTATGGCTTTCATCTTCTTTTGGAAACAGAACAGAATCATCATCGACGAGCTGAAGAGAGATATCGTGTCGCTGCGCGAGGAGATTACATCTATCCGTGACGAAATGCACGACATGAACGGTCGCCTCGGCCGTGTCGAGGGTTTGCTGAAGGTAACGCATTCAGAGTGATTCCAGTGACTAGCGGCGGTGCGGAATTCAATGCGCGTACATGTAAAATGAACACCAGGAAGGAAAGACTATGATGGAACTCGCCCAGCTTCTCCTGACACCAGTTACATTACTGACGGCCTTCATCTTCTTCTGGAAACAGACCAAAGCTATCAGCAGCGAACTGAGGCAAGAATTGAAGTCAGTCAAGGAGGAGTTGAAGGAAGAGATTGTGTCCGTTCGCAAGGAAGTTTCATCCATCCGAGAGGAAATGCACGACATGAATGGACGCCTGGGCCGTGTCGAGGGCCTGCTGAAGATAAGGGATTCCGGTTGATTCCGGCGAACTGTCTCAACCTTCCGCCAGCTTTTTCCGGAGCAGTTCGTTCACCATCTTCGGATTCGCCTTGCCCTGGGTCGCGCGCATGACCTGGCCCATGAAGAAGCCCAGGAGCTTGGTCTTGCCGGCCCGGTAGTCGGCCACGTCGTCGGGATGATCGGCGAGGATGCCGTCGACGACGCCTTCGAGTTCGCCGGTGTCCGAGATCTGTACGAGGCCCTGCTCCTCGATGACCTCGGCGGGCGCCTTGCCGGATTCGGCCATGACGTCGAGGACGTCCTTGCCGATCTTCCCGCTGATCTTCCCTTCCTTGATCTGGCTGAGAAGCTGGGCGAGATGATCGGGCGGGACGCGCTCTTCCAGGGTCTGCTGGTCCATGCGGTTCTCGTGCTGGACACGGAGGAGTTCGCTGAGCATCCAGTTGCTTACCGTACGCGCATCGCCGGACGCCTTGCCAGCCGTTTCGCCGGACGTCTGGCCAGCCGCATCGCCGGACGTCTGGCCGACGCAGGCTTCGAAGTAGTCAGCCCGGGCCCTGTTCTCGGTTAATTGCCGCGCCATGTCCTGGGGCAGTCCGTACTCTTCGATTAATCGACGCATGCGCACGTCGGGGAGTTCGGGCAGGTCTTCGCCGATCTCGTCGACCCAGGATCGGGCGATTTCGACGGTGACGAGGTCGGGGTCGGGGAAGTACCGGTAGTCGTGGGCTTCCTCCTTCGACCGCATGGGAAAGGTCTCCCGTTCCTCCTCGTTCCACAGGCGGGTCTGCCGCACGACCCGCCCGCCGTCGTCTAGCACTTCGGCCTGCCGTTCGATCTCGAATTCCAGCGCCCGTTCCATGGACCGCATGGAGTTCATGTTCTTGATCTCGACGAGCTCGCCCAGGGGATCGCCGGGCTTTCGGATGGACACGTTGGCGTCGCAGCGCAGGCTGCCCTCTTCCATGTTGCCGTCGCAGACGCCGATGTACTGCAGGATCTGCCGCAGCCGGGCGAGGTAGGCCGAGGCTTCGCGGGGGCTGCGGATGTCGGGCTCGCTGACGATCTCCATGAGGGGAACGCCCGTGCGGTTGAAGTCGATGTAGCTCAGGTCCGGATCGTACCCGGGCTCGCTGTGGATGGACTTGCCGGCTTCTTCCTCCAGGTGGATCCGCCGGAGCCGGACGAACCGGGGACCGTCTTCGCCCTCGATTTCGATACCGCCGTCCAGGGAGATGGGCTCGCCCGCCCGGTCGTACTGCGAGATCTGGTAGCCCTTGGGCAGGTCCGGGTAGAAGTAGTTCTTTCGGGCGAAGGCGCTGGTCTCGGCCACGCGGCCGTCCACGGCCAGCGCCATGCGAATCGTGTACTCGACGGCGCGGCGGTTCAGGACGGGCAGGACGCCGGGCATGCCGAGGCAGATGGGGCAGACCCGGCTGTTCGGCTCGCCGCCGAAGGCCACGGCGCATCCGCAGAAGATCTTCGAATTCGTCAGGAGCTGGGCGTGCACTTCCAGCCCGATTACCGCTTCGTAGTTCATGTTCCCTTTCTCAGTTCCGCTCGTGTCCGCGTCGCCTCAGACCCTCGTGCTGCGTCGTTCATGTCCAAACGATGCCTTTTCTCGCCAGAAACTAACCCATCGCTTCCTCGAAGGCGAACGCCGCCCTCAGGATCCTTTCCTCGCCGAAGTGGGGTCCGATGATCTGCAGGCCGATGGGCATGCCGTCGGAGTCCTTGCCACAGGGCAGGGAGATGGCCGGCACGCCGGCGAGGTTAATAGGCACGGTGTAAATGTCCGACAGGTACATCTGCAGAGGATCGCCGATCTTGTCCCCGATGCGGAAGGCGGTGGTGGGCGTAGTGGGCGCCACCAGGAGGTCGACCTGCTCGAAGGCCCGGTCGAAATCGCCCTTGATGAGCGTCCGCACCCGCTGGGCCTTGTCGTAGTAGGCGTCGTAGTACCCGGAGCTGAGCACGTAGGTACCGAGCATGATCCGGCGCTTCACCTCGAGGCCGAAGCCCTCGCTCCGGACTGAGCCGTACATGGCGGACAGGCGGTCTTCCGGTGCAATCGACTGCGAGCCGGGCGCTCCTCCTGGTTCACCTGCAGTCGGCGCGCCTCCGCCAATCGGCGCGCCTCCGCCAGCCGGTACACCTCCTCCAACCGACGTGCCGCCATCGTTCCCCCGGTATCCGTACTTTACGCCGTCGTAACGCGCGAGGTTGGAGGAGGCCTCGGCGGTGACCAGGATGTAGTAGGCGGCCACGGCGTATTCGGTATGGGGCAGGTGGACGCTTTCCACGTGGGCGCCGAGTGACTCCATGCGTTCGATCGCGCGGCCGACGCTTTCCTTCACGGCGCTGTCGAGGCCCTCGGCCATGTATTCTTCCGGTACGCCGATGCGCAGACCTTCGATGCCCCGCTTCAGGGTCTTCGTGTAGTCCGGCACCGCTTCTGACGACGACGTGGTATCCATGTGGTCATGACCCGCGATGACGCCCAGGAGCCGTGCGCAGTCTTCCACGTTCCGGGCCATCGGGCCGACCTGGTCGAAGGACGATCCGTAGGCGATGATGCCGTATCGGGAGACCCGCCCATAGGTGGGCTTGAGTCCCACGACGCCGCAGAAGGCCGCGGGCTGTCGGATCGATCCACCCGTGTCCTCTCCCAGGGCCAGGACCGCCGTGCCCGCCGCGAGGGCCGCGGCGGAACCGCCGCTCGATCCGCCCGGCACGCGGTCAGTATCCAGAGGGTTTCTGCAGATCTCGAATCCGGTATTCTCGTTGGAGGACCCCATGCCGAACTGGTCCATGTTGGTCTTGCCGAGGATCACGGCGTCCGCCTCGCGTAGCCGGGCGATGACCGTGGCGTCGTAGGGCGGCACGAACCCTTCAAGGATCCGGGAGGCGCAGGTGGTTTCCAGGCCCTTTGTGCAGATGGCGTCCTTGACGGCGATGGGGACGCCGGACAGCGACCCGGTGGATTCCCCGGCGGCGACGCGCCGGTCCACGTCCCGCGCGTCTTCGATCACCGACTCCGACCGGACCGCGAGATAGGCGTTGATGGCGGGGTCTTTCTCTTCGATGAGGCGCAGGGCGTCCGTGGCCACCTCTTCCGCCTTCACTTCGCCCGACTTGATCCGCGGCGCCAGTTCGTGGGCCGTCATTTCGCTAAGATGTTCCACTCGATCTCCCCTTCACCGCGCGATCAGCAAGATCACCCGTTGGGATTCGGTCCCCGGCAGCTCCATCGGCGCCCCGTGCGCGTCGCGCTTCGTAAACGGGTGGTGCATGACGATGTCCTGCCGGCCGTCCCGGTTGAGATCCGTCATCCAGGCGTATTCTTCGTCGTTGGGCAAGTCGACCGCCACCCTATGGGGCTGCTCGGTGAACAGGTCCGGCCCGGGCACACCGGCGTACACGTGCATTTCCCGGTGGGTCCACTCGATCAGCAGGTCGGAGCGGCCGTTTCCGGTCACGTCCCCGATGAACAGGTTTTTGTTGAACGCCCGCGGGTATGTTGCGCGGTCTTTGCGAAGCACATGCTTACCGCCCTGGAGCACGACTTCCAGGGGGACCCATCCCGGTTCCCGGGGGCTAGGCGCGCCGTCCAGCTGGATTTTGCGGATGGCGGTGGGCCGGTCCGGGACGCGGCCCTCGCTTACCTGGTAAAACGCGAGATTGAGCCACACGTCGTCGCCCATGAAACCCTTAATGCGCTTGAAGAGGCTGCTTTCGAGATACCGGTTTTCGATCGTGGTGACGATCAGACCGGCCTCGCCGTCCCCGCCGAAATCCCGGCGTTCCATGACGAGCTGAACATGACCTTCTGATTGAATCGAGACGGCGCTTTCGGACGCGAATTGTATGCGGCCGTCAGCGTCGCGCGTACCGAAATGAACTTTGTACGCGGATCGCTTGTCGGATATCCTGTCGCCTTTGAGCGCGTAGATCACCATGTCGGCCACGCCGTCGCCGTTCAGGTCGCTGAATGTGTGTAGCACCCGGCCGGTCATGTCCTCGCCAGCGAACGTGGAAAGATCGTCGGAGTCGAATCGCACACCCGGCGTGAAGGTCACCGCAACGGGATCGAACAATCCCTGGCCGTCCTGGATATGCACTTCGAAGCGATCGCCGTTCCAGGACACCAGGTCGACGCGGCCGTCGCCGTTGTAGTCGAAGGCGTGGATCCGGCTCACGCTCCAGGGATCGTACCGGTACCCGTCGGCCCCGTAGATCCGGTCCAGGTCGGCGGGGGTTCCGGTTTCCACCGGATCGGCAAAGGAACCGTCGGACAACTGGATGAACACCTGGAATCCATCGTCGCCGGCTGGTAGGACCAGGTCGATCCTGCCATCGCCGTTCACGTCCCGTGAGATGTCCACGTGCGGCACCTCGTCCTCACGAGGCGGCGTGAAACTGGAGGAGACGGACACAAGTTCGTATTCCAATGCCGTGCCAGGATCCCACGCGTTCAATCGGTCCTCCGCGTACATGATCAGACGATCACGATCGCCGATGCGGGCTACATCGACGAACAGTACACCGGGACGCAGCCGCGCATCCACCCGCGGTCGCCAGGCACCACTTCCCTCCGGTCCCGATCCTCCTTCGAAGGCATAAACACGCAGGTGGCGGCCGCCGTGCTCGTCCACATTCACCACGGCGAGGTCGGCAACATCCCTGCCCAGCAGAAACCCGGTCAGAACGGTTTGCCTGGATGCCGGCCCGATGACGACTTCCTTTTTATCGAAAGTGAACGCCGGGACGGTTTGTGGTGCGGTTTGCGCGGTTCGTGCAGTTTGTGGTGCGGTATACGCGGTTTGCGCGGTTTGAAGTGCGGTTTGCGAGGTCTGCTCGGTTCGCACGGTTTGCGCGGTGGCGGGGCTCAGGATACCGGCAAGGAACGTGGCCGAAGCCAGGAACAGGCCCGAGGTCAGGAACAGGGCCAGCACCCCGGTTAGCGATTTAAATTTACGCCGTGATACATGGCGTGCCGAAGCGAGAACCCGAATAGACCGTTGTGAGGGTTCGACCCGGATGGACCGTTGTGAGGGCTTGTGTGCCGGTGTCGGGCTGATGCAAGCGGGGATGTATGGGGATCGGCTCAGGTCTGGTTTCGTCATCTCGTTTAAGTACTAATACCAGCGATAGTAGTAGGTGGCGAAACCGATGCCGAGGATGCTGATGACGTTCACTTTCAGCGTGAAGCCGAAGGTTACGGAGAAGATGACCATGGGCAGCGTGGCCGGAGGGAAGGTGTAGGTGAAGGCCTCGAGGAAGAACTTCTCCACCATGCTGCCGGGCATGAAGTATCCGAAGAGGAATCCGATCAGTTCGCCGGCTACGCCGCCGACGATCGCGCCGACCAGGATATAGAGTACCAGTTTTCCCATCCCCTTACCCTGCGCCATGGACGGACCTCCCAGAATTCGTTCTGCTCACTCTTCAGCTGATAGCGCCACGTCCTCGTCGTGGCGGACCATGTGGATGCCCCAGGCCGCTATGCCGGAGAGGATGTAGAGCAGCACAATGGGGAAGATCGTGAGCTTAGGGTCCCAGACCAGCGCCACAAGGGCGACGGCGATAGCCAAAAGCTTGAGTATGGACCACTTGCTCTTGAAGGCGAGGGAAGGCAGGGTCCGGTAGGACAGGGGGCTGACCATGAGGATGGACAGGAGGAGCATGAACCCCATGAACGGCCCTTCCAGGTGCAGCTCTTCCCAGCGGTCCCAGCAGAAGATGACGTAGGAGGCCACCGCGATGGCCGCCACGGGGATCGGCAGGCCCATGAAGTTGTCCTTCTCCTGGTTGATCCGCTCCACCCGCCGGAGCGTCATCACGTTGAACCGGGCCAGGCGGATCGCGCCGCACATCAGGAAGAGCAGGCAGAGCACCCAGGTGATCTCGCCGAAGGGCTTCAGGGTGTATACAAGCACCATGGGCGCCACGCCGAAGGAGACCACGTCCGCGAGGGAGTCCAGCTCGATGCCGAAGCGGGTCGCCCCCTGGCTGAAGCGCGCGACCTTGCCGTCGATGGAGTCCAGCAGGGCGGCGGCGATGATAAGCCACGGCGCGCGGCCCGGGTCCCCGGTCAGGGCGTTGAACCCATCGATACAGTAGAAGATGGCGGCAACCCCGCAGAAGATGTTGCCCAGCGTGAACACGTTCGGTAACGCGACGCGCATCCAGGTTTTCATTTCAGCACTCCCAGTATCGTCTCGCCGCCCCGGACCCGGTCCCCGTTCTTCACCCGGATCTCCGTGCCGGCCGGCACGACGACGTCTATCCTCGAACCAAAGCGTATCAGCCCGAACCGGTCTCCGATGCGCACCTGGTCGCCCTCATGGACGTTACAGACGATGCGCCGGGCCACGAAGCCGACGATCTGCTTGATCAGGACGCGGCCCTTGTCCCCCTCGATGCCCAGTACCAATTGCGCGTTATCGCCCGAAGCCTCGTCCTTGAAGGCGAGCCTGAACCTGCCTTCGATCCGCTGGCGCAACTTCACCACGCCGCTGATCGGTATCCGGTTGACGTGCACGTTCACGATGGACAGGAACACGCTGATCTGCGTGGCCGGCCCGCCGATAAAGGAGTCTTCTCCGAGTTCCTCGACCGCCACGACCCTGCCGTCGCCGCCGGAGATCACCAGGCCTTCGCCCGGGGGCACGCGCCGGGCCGGATCCCGGAAGAAGAACCCGATGAACAGGGCGATCGCGGCGAAAACCGCCGCCGCCACGGTCCATACCACTCCTGGCGCGAGGTAGCCAGGCGCCAGGTAGCCGACCGCCAGGCATCCAGCAGCCAGCGCCCCCAGCGGGATGACCATGACCCAACCGTCGCGTACCATACCTTTCCCTTGCTAATCGGTTCCTGGCGGAAAGTCAACGGGCTGTCAGCGGATTGACCGCCTGCCGTCGCTTCCTGCGTGCCTCACAACTCGGCAATATGCAGGGTCAGGGGCATCAGCCGGCCTTCCCGCTCGACTTCGAGTTCGATGGAATCGCCCACCAGGCTGCCGTACAGGGCCTCCCGCGCATCGGGATAGCTGGCGATGGCCTCCCCGTTGATCTTCCGTATGATGTCCATGACCCGGATGCCGGCCCGGGCCGCCGGGCTTTCCGGATCGATCTCGTTGACCAGCACGCCCAGGCGGTCTTCTATGTTCAGTTCCTGGGCCACGTATTCCGTGATGTCGATCACCGACAGACCCGTCCATCCCCGCCGCGGCCCGCCGTACTGGATCAGTTCGTCCGCCACGCGCCGTACCCGGTCGATGGGTATGGCGAAGCCCACCCCTTCCGAGCCGCCCCCTTCGGAGAGGATGAAGGTGTTGATCCCTATGACCTCCCCGAGGGCGTTTACCAGCGGACCGCCGCTGTTGCCGGGGTTGATGGTCGCGTCGGTCTGGATCATGTCCCGGTAGACGGTCCTGGAGCCCTGCTCCCGGCGGAAGTCGCGGCCCAAGGCGCTGACTACGCCCACGGCCACCGCCGGCTGGGCGTCCTCGATGGCCAGTCCGAGGGGATTACCGATGGTGATGGCCCATTCGCCGGCCATGATGTCGTCGGACCGGCCGAGCGCCGCCACCGGAATGTCCTCGCCTTCCACGTGGAGCACCGCCAGGTCCGACATGATGTCCACGCCGACCAGGGTGCAGGCCAGGCTGCGCCCGTCGGTCAGCACGGCCTGGATCCGCCGGGCCCTGTATTCTCCCAATTGCACCACGTGGGCGTTCGTGACGATGTATCCCGCCCCGTCGATGATCACGCCCGATCCCGTATTCGGCTCTTCCCGGGTGTACAGTTGCGGAACCACGAAATGGCCGAAGAAGGGGTCGTCGAACATCCGGGTGAAGCCGCGCCGCTGCATCTGGAAGGTCGCGACGATGCTCACGACAGCCGGCCCCGCCCGCTCCACCGCGGAAACGATGGACGTCCGGCGGGATGCGCTGACGGCTTCGTTGGCGGCGAACACATCCGTCAGCGAAGATTCGCCGTGCAAAGGACCGCGCCCGCGCGACCCGGGCCGTTCAGACGATCCGGCCTGACCGGACGATCCGGCCGTTTCGGATGGCGCCGCGCCTTCTAAAGAGGCTCGCTCCGACGCGCCGTTTCCGGCTGCGGATCCCCCGCTGATTACGTGCAGCGCTTCGGGATAGGCCACGACCAGGATAACGATACCCAGGAGCGCGCCTCCGAAGGCCGCCAGAATGTACCACACCGCCATCGGAGTCCGTCTTGCGGTCCGGAAGCTTCGATGGGCTCTTTCGCTGTTCTGCATCATTCGGCACCGGGCATCCGCACCGCAATCATGCAGAAACTAAGGCAACGCTGATTTCAGTCGGATTCGCCGGAAGAAGTCCTGCGCCTGAATGACCCGGAGCAACCTTTTCAATCCGGTTCTCCAGCCCCGAAAATAGTTAACCCATTATACGCGCGAGGCCCCTTCGCGTCAATACCTTTTACGTGGAAAGGCACGCCGCTCAACTACCGGGAAGCCGGAATCGAAGCCCCGGGATTTGAAGTGGATTTCTTCCCGGAAGATCGATATGCGGTCCCGAGTTCGAATGATTCTATCCGATCGGGAGGTTTATATGGCCTTCGGCGATTTAACAAGGATTTAACTTCAGGGAAACACTTGCGAAACAATGACGATGTACATTAGATTTGCTGAATCCGAATTTTGTAGAAGCGTTCATTATTGTTGCGATGATGGGGCCGCCAGGTCCGTTTTTGCGGACGGACGACAACCGGCCTGGATACTTCCATCATCGGTTCAGACGGACCCCAACAGGAGGAGCAATACTCGTGACCCCAATTGAGGTAATCGCATACGCCAGGGATAATGGCGCGGAAATGGTCGACTTCCGGTTCATCGACGTGCCGGGCACGTGGCAGCACTTCTCGGCGCCCATCGAAGCGCTGGAAGAAGATACCTTCGAGGAAGGCGTCGGTTTCGACGGTTCCAGCGTTCGTGGATTCCAGACCATCGACAAAAGCGACATGATCCTGATCCCGGACCCGCTGTCGGCCAAGATGGATCCCTTCACCGAGGCGAAGACGCTGATCCTTGTCTGCAACGTCAAGGACCCGGTGACCCTCGAAATGTACACGCGCGATCCGCGGTACGTGGCCCAGAAGGCCGAGGCCTACATGCAGTCCGTGGGCATCGCCGACACGGCCTACTTCGGTCCGGAAGCCGAGTTCTACATCTTCGACGACGTGCGGTTCTCCCAGAAGCCTAACGCCAGTTTCCATCGTGTCGACGCCGGCGAGGGCTGGTGGAACACCGGCCGGAACGAAGGTCCCAATCTCGGCAATAAGATTCCTTACAAGCGCGGTTACTTCCCCGTGCCGCCGACCGATACCCACCAGGACCTGCGCACCCGCATGGTGCTGACGCTTCGGAGCATGGGCATCGAGTCGGAAGTCCACCACCACGAGGTGGGCACGGCGGGGCAGGCCGAGATCGACATACGGTTCAACACGCTGCTGCGCATGTCCGACGACCTGCTCATGTACAAGTACATCGTCAAGAACGTCGCCCGGCAGGCGGGTAAGACGGTAACCTTCATGCCGAAGCCCATCTTCGAGGACAACGGTTCGGGCATGCACGTGCATCAGAGTCTCTGGAAGGACGGCCAGAACCTCTTCTTCGAGGCCGGTACGTACGCCGACCTGAGCGACATGGCCCGGCATTACATCGGCGGACTGCTCAAGCACACCGCCTCGGTCCTGGCCTTCGCCGCGCCGACGACGAACTCCTATCGGAGACTCGTCCCGGGTTACGAAGCGCCGATCAACCTGATCTACTCGCAGCGGAACCGCAGCGCCTGCGTACGGATCCCCATGTATTCGAAGAGCGAGAAGGCCAAGCGGATCGAATTCCGTTCGCCGGATCCGGCGGCTAACCCGTACCTGGCCTTCACCGCCATGATGATGGCCGGCCTGGACGGCATCGAGAACCGGATCGAGCCGCCGGAGCCCATCGATCTCGATCTCTACGATCTCGAACCGGAACAGGCCGCCGAAGTGGCCCACACGCCGCAGGATCTCGCCGAGGCGCTGAACGCCCTGGAGGACGATCACGACTACCTCATGAAGGGCGACGTGTTCACGCCGGACCTGATCGAGACCTATCTCGATTACAAGCGGGAAAACGAGCTCGACCAGATCCGCCTGCGTCCGCACCCGTGGGAGTTCGGTCTCTACTACGACATCTAGGTCGTATAGCAGTCGAGTATCATCGTAACTTGCGCGCCTCCTCCGTTTCGACGCGGGGAGGCGCGGTCTTTTTTCGTCAGACCGCGATTAAGGATTTCAGCGGACCGCACTCATGAACCTCGACGGGCGGACCGCACCCATGAACCACGGCAAGGCACGACCATGACGACCCTCTCATTCGACCGCATTGCGCTTTCTTCGCCGGTGCCGGACGAGGTATCCGGCCATCTGCGGTCCTTCGGATTCAGCGACCCGGCCGACGCCTGGCACCTGCTGGGACAGATAGACGGACGCGTGGCCCCGCTTGCGCTTCCGGGGAATCCGTTCCCGGCGCTGGTCGAAGCGGCGGGCGCCTCCATACAGCCCGACCGGGCCCTGATCAACCTGCACGCGCTCGTCACGCGCAGCAGCGAAGAACAAATCCCGTCCCTGATGAAAATCGTGACCGAACCGTCCGCATCCCGGGACGCCCTGCTCACGATCCTGTCGAGCAGCCCGTACCTCAGCAACGTGCTCGTCCAGGACGTGGGGTTCCTGCTCGACACCTTCGGCGGCGATGCGTGGCGTACGCTGCAGTCCGCGGAGGAGTTGGATGCCGAACTGGCCGGGATGCTGCAGGGCGTGTCTTCGCCGGACGAGGCCATGAAACCCCTGCGCACGTTCAAGAAGCGGTCCTACCTGCGCATCGCGGTGTGCGACCTGATGAAACAGTCCGGGACGCCGGCGGTCCTGGAACGGCTGACGGACGTGGCCGACCTCTGCCTGCAGGCCGCCCACGACGTGTGCGGCATGAAGCTTGAGGCGCGGCACGGCCGGCCGATGCTGGACGGATCGAAACCGAGCGGCTTCGCCGTGATCGGCATGGGGAAGCTGGGCGGCCGGGACCTGAATTTCAGCTCGGACATCGACCTGCTCTACGTCTATGACGCCACGGACGGCCGCACCGCGAAGGACGGGACGTCCACCTACGAGTTCTACCCGAAGCTCGCCCGGGCGATCACCGACCTCATCAGCCGGCTCACGCCCGACGGACAGGTGTTTCGCGTCGACCTGCGCCTGCGTCCGGAGGGGCGGGCCGGCGACATCGCCAATTCGATCGAGGGCTACCGCTGGCACTACGAGATCCAGGGACAGGCCTGGCAGCGCCAGGCGCTGCTGAAGGCCCGGTGTTCGGCGGGCAGCCGGGAAGTGGGTGGCCGGTTCCTCGACACGATCCAGCCATTCGTGTTCTACCCCGCCCTCGACCAACCGCTGATCCTGGAAGACATCAACCACATGCGGGAGCGGATCGCCAAGGCCCTCCTCGAACGAGGCAGCGACGACTACCACGTCAAGCTGGGGAAGGGCGGCATCCGGGACATCGAGTTCATTGCCCAGGGTTTCCAGCTCGTGTACGGCGGATTCCAGGGCTGGCCGTGGGAACGCGGCACGCGAAACATGCTCGCGTCTCTGGCGGAAAAGGGGTACCTGTCGGAGGAAGAGGCGGCCGACCTGGACGATGCGTATCTCTTCCTGCGGGACCTGGAAAACCGCATCCAGATGACCTCGGGCCAACAGACCCATGAAATCCCGAAGGAGCGCGCCGCCCAGGCCGTCCTTGCCGGCATGATGGGGCTGTCGGGAACGACCCCGGAAGCGCGGGAAGCCGGACCGGACCGGATGCTTTCAGCTTACGCCGGCCACACGGCCCGCGTCCACCAGATCTACGACCGGGTCTTCCACTCGGCGATGGAGATGTGATACAAAAACGCCCGGCCCTGGTTTCATTGCTCCCAGGACCGGGCGTTCTGTTTTCCGGTCGCGCCTTGCGCCACCCGGGGCGCTGTTCTTCAGGCTGATCTTGCGCTGCCGCGCCTTCAGGTCGCACCCCGTACCACCCGCCGCGATGCCCTTCACCCTCCATACCTACCTTACGCCCACGCCCGCTTGGCGCTCGACTTGACCCAGCTGCTCAGGTCTTCGAAGATCGTGTAGACCGTCGGCAGCAGGATGAGGGTCAGGATGCCCGAGGTGGTCAGGCCGCCCACCAGGGCCAGGCTCACCGGGCCCCACTGGTTGGCGCCGCGGTCTTCCACGGGACCGAAGATCTCGGGGAAGAGGATCGGGGCCACCATGGGCAGCAGGCCGAAAATGGTGGTCAGGGACGTCATCAGGATCGGCCGCAGGCGGTGCCGGCCGCCCAGGAGGAGGGCCTCCGTGCGCGTCATCCCCTTCTTGCGCAAATGGTTGACGTGGTCGATGAGCACGATGGCGTTGTTGACCGCCAGTCCGGACAGCACGATGACCCCAAGATAGGAGTTCGTGTTCAGCGTCGTCCCGGACAGGTAGAACACGACGAAAGCGCCTACCAGTCCGCAGAGCACCGACAACAGGATCGTGAAGGGCTGGATGAAGGACTCCGATATCGCCGCCATGATCAGGTAGATGAGCACGACGGAGAGCAGGATGGCGAAGAGGAACTCGTTCTGGGATTCCCGCATCATGTTCCAGTTCCGCCCCATGCTCCACGAGTAGCCCGGCGGCAGCTCGATGCCTTGCATCATCTCCGTCACCTGCGTGTTGATGCGCCGCGTGCCCGGTCCCGTCGTGTTGCCGCCTACTTCCACCTGAGATTCCCGGTCATGCCGCTCTATGACGTCGGGTCCCTTCTGCCGCGAGAAACTGGCCAGGTTCCCCACGGGGATCATGCCGCCTTCGGCCCGCTCGAAGGTCATGTTCTGCAGTTTCTGCATACTGGCCCGGTCCTCTTCCTCGAGTTGCAGCAGGATGTCCACTTCGCGGTCGTCGGCCTTGAATTTGCCCCGCGCGCGGCTGCTCAGCGCCGCCTGCACGGTACGGGCCGCCTGTCTCGGCGAGATCCCGTAGGTCTGGGCCATGGCCCGGTCGACCTGAACCTGGATCTCCTCGTCGCCCCGCTCCAGGCTGGTGTCCACGTCCTTGAGGCCCGGGATGACCTCCATCCGGCCCCGGATATCCTCGGCAATGTTCGAGAGCACCGACATGTTGTCGCCGCGCAACTCCACGTCCACGCCCGACTGCCCGCCGCCGTAGCGGCGCATCCGGCCGGGCCTCCACCGCACGCCCGCGATCTCGGGCAGCGCGCTGGTGATCCGGGTCTGCAACTCCGTGGCCGACTCCTGCCGCTCCTCCGGCGGGGTCAGCACGATGCGGATATTCGCCCGGCGCAGGCTGCCGTATGACGAGATGGATTCGATGTGGAAATCTTCCTTGCGGTCCAGCAGGAGTTTCTCCACGTCCGTGAAGACCTCCTTGACGTCCTCGATGCTGTAGCTGCCCGGCAGGTCCGCGGCGATCGCTATGTCCCGCGTCGGCGCATTGGGCTGAAACTCCGTCTCGATGTTCTGGTACAGCCAGTAGCTGCCGTAGAGGATCGCGCCGAAGGCCACTACAGTGACGAAACGGTGGCGGAGGTTCCAGGCCAGGACCGCGGAGTACAGTTCGGACAGCCGCGCGAAGAACGACGAGGGCTTGCCCAGCGGGCGGGCGAAGAGCCTCGAGGAAACCAGCGGAATGAGCGTCAGGGCGATGAACACCGCCGCCACCATGACGATGCAGAAGGTGACGACGAAGTCCTTCATGAAGAGCATGAACCGGCTGCCGCCGCCCATGAAGACAAGCGGCATGAAGACGCAAAGGGTGGTCGCCGTGGCCGCGATGATGGCCATGGTCACTTCCCGGGTGCCCACGACGGCCGCGATCCGCGCCGGAAGGTTGGATTCCTGGCGGTGCCGGTAGATACTTTCCAGTACCACCACGGCGGCGTCCACGAGCATGCCCACCGCCAGCATCAGGCCCATGAGCGAGATCAGGTTGATGGATACCGTGGACCCGGCCCCCTGCCGGAGCAGGTACATGAAGGTAAAGGTACAGATGATCGATATGGGAATGGCCAGGCTGATGATCAGGGTGCTCCGCACGTTCCGCAGGAAGAGGAACAGCACGATGACGGCCAGCATGCCGCCCAGCAGCCCCGTGTTCCGCAGGTCCGAAAGCCGGTCCGTGATACTCTGGGACTGGTCGAAGAAGACCCGGGTTTCCAGGTCCGCGAACTGGGGTTGCGCCATGAGTTCATCCAGTACGGACTGGGTGCGCTGCGCCACGTCCACGATGTTGGCCGTGGATGTCTTGTATACCCGGACCGTGACCGCGTCGACCCCGTTCAGCCGCTGGAAGCTGTCGTTTTCCGGGTAGTCGAACTTCACCTCCGCCACGTCGCGCAGCGACAGGGTCGTTCCCGGTATCGGCAGATTCGCCACCTCGTCCGCGGCCCGGTACTCGTTCACGGAACGGACCGAATACTTCCGTCCGCCCTCGGTGACGGTCCCGGCCGTCAGGGTGACGTTGTTCTGCACCAGGGTCTGGCTGAGATTGAACAGATCGAGGTTGTGAGACTGCAGTTTCTCGGCGTCCACGTGCACGAGCAGTTGCTTCTCGATCATCCCGCTGAGCTCTACGTTCGCCACGCCTTCCACGCGCTGGATCCGCGGCTGGATCACCTTGGTGACGATGTTGTAGAATTCTGCGGGGTCCCCGCCCCAGGCCACGCTGAAGTTGTATATGGGCATGTCGTTCGGGTTCCAGCGCCTGATGCGGATGCGTTCGACGTCCTCGGGCAGATCGCCCCGGACCTGGTCGATCCGGTCCCGGACCTCCATGGCCGCCATGTTCATGTCCGTCCCCGTCTCGAACTCGATGCGGACCCGCGCGTTGTCGTCGGCGGAATGGGACTCCATGCTCTTCATGTTGCTCAGCGTGCCGAAGGCGTCCTCCAGCGGCCGCGTAATCAGCCGTTCCACTTCCTCGGGCGACGAGGACGGGTACGGCACGCTGACGTTCAGGGACGGAAAGGACATGTCCGGCAGGAACATCAGCGGCAGCTTGGTGTAGGAGATCACGCCCAGGGTGACGACGCTGACGATGATCATGATCGTCGTCACCGGTCGGTTTACGGAAAATTCGGCTATGCTCATGCTTCTACCACCTCCTGGGACACCGGTCGCCCGGCTGTTCTTATAAATAGTCCGTGTGCCCTGGCCACGGCCGACTCGATCGTCATGTAGATGAGCGGCACGAGCACCAGCGTCACCAGCGTTCCGGCGATCAGGCCGCCGATCACGGTGATGGCCATAGGCGCGCGCAACTCGGCGCCTTCACCCACGCCGATCGCCATGGGCAGCAGGCCGAGGACGGTTGTCGCCGTCGTCATCATGATGGGCCACAGGCGCGTCTGCGCCGCCTCGACGATGGCCTCCTGCAGTTCCGCGCCTCTGCGGCGCAGTTGGTTGATGTAGTCCACCAGCACGATGGCGTTGTTCACCACGATGCCGGTCAGCATGATCACTCCGATCAGCACGACGACGCTGATCGCCTGGCCCGTGAGTACCAGCGTCGCCACCACGCCGATGATCGAAAAGGGAAAGGTGAACATGATCACGAAGGGATGGAGCAGCGATTCGAACTGGGACGCCATGACCAGGTAGACCAGGAAGATCGAGAGCAGTATGGCGAACTGCAGGCTCGCGAAGGCCACCTGCATCTCCTCGTTCTGCCCCTTGATGCCCACGATGAAATCGATGGGCAGCATGAAGCCGTCTATGATCCCCTGGATGTCTTCGGCGGCGTCGCCAAGCGAACGGCCCGACAGACCCGCGGAGACGATGGCCACGCGCTGCTGGTTGACCCGCCGGATCTCGCTCGGGCCCTGGGCGACGTGTACTTCCGCCACGGCCGCCAGGGGTACGGGCACCGTGCCTTCCGGGTTCACCACCAGCCGCCGTATGGCGTCCAGGCTCAGTCGGGTCTCGTCCTCGGCCCACACGCGGATGTCGATCTTCCGGTCCCGCCGGGTGAGCTCTGTGGCCACGTTGCCCTGGACCTTGTTCTGCACGATCTGGGTGACCGTTCCCAGGTTGAGTCCCAGGTTGGCCAGCTTCCGGCGGTCGAAGAGGATCTGCACCTCGGGATTCCCGCCTTCCATGCTGGCCTTCACGTCGGTCAGACCGGGCACCATGGACATCTCCACAGCGAGTTCCTCGGAAACCTCCGTCAGGCGGGTCAGGTTGTACCCGCTGACTTCCACCTCCACCGGGTTCTTGAAGCTGAAGAGCGCGGGACGGGCGAACTCGGGCGCCTCGATGCCGGGGATGGGCTCGAAGCTCTCCCGCAGGCGGTTCATGACGTCATCTTCCACCGCGCCGCGGAGACCCGGTTCCAGCCGGATGTGCAACTGGCCGATATTCTCCCGTTCCTCACCGGCATTGCCGCCGGACTGGCCCATGGTTCCGGCCAGCACGTACACCGTGCTCACTTCCGGGTAGTCCCGGGCGATGTCGGACATGCGGTTCAACGCGCCCTCGGTCACGGGCAGCGGCGTGCCCACAGGCAGCTTGACGTTGACGAAAAACTCGCCCTGGCTCATCTGGGGGATCAGCTCGATGCCAATCGTGGGGACGACATAGAGGGAACCCGCCAGCAATGCGGTCCCGGTGAACAGCGTAAGGACGCGGTTGTTCAGCGCCCAACGGAGGAAGGGCGGGTAGGCCTGGCGGATGATCGGGAAGATCCGGTCGAAAACCCAGCCCGCGGGCCAGAGTACGACGCGCACCACCGCCCAGCCCAGCCAGAGCACCCATCGTACGATGAAGAACACGCCGGTTATGACATATCCAAGTAGCCTGGAAAAACCGAGCCAGACCGCGCCGAAAGCATTCCGGACCTTGCCCAGCGCCGTAGCCGGGTCCTGCGCGGAACCGTCGTCCCCGTCGTCCGCATATGTTTCTCGCTCGCGGTGCAGGATCGACGATATGACCGGGATCAGGGTGACGGCCACCAGCGTCGCCACGATGAGCGAGAAGGTGACGGCCAGCGCCAGGTCGCGGAACAGCTGCCCCGCGATGCCCTCCACGAAGACGATGGGCACGAACACGCAGACCGTGGTCAGCGTCGCGGCCACGACGGCCTGTCCGACTTCCGACGCGCCGAGACGGACCCGCTCCGCGACGGGAAGGTCCCCGCCCCGCCTTCGATGGCGGTCTATTCCCTCCAGCACCACGATGGAGTTGTCCACCAGCATGCCGACTCCCAGTGCCAGGCCGCCGAGAGACATGATGTTCAATGACACGTCAAAGGCGTAGAGGAAGAAGAAGGTCGTGACCACCGAGATGGGGATGGACACACCGATGATGAGGCTGCTCGAACTCCGCAGGAACAGGTACAGGACCAGGATGGCGAGGATGCCGCCGTACATGGCCGTCTTGAGCACCTCGTCCACCGACTGCTGGATGAAGATCGACTGGTCGAAGACCACCTCCAGGTTCACGCCCGCGGTGAGTCCCGACACTGTCTCCCGCACCGAATCCAGCCGTTCCTTGACTACGCCGCCCACCTGGATCGTATTGGTGCCGGCTTCCTTGTAGATGGCGATCTCGATGCTCTCCCGGCCGTTGATCCGCGCCGACAGCTTGCGTTCCTTGTGGCTCTTCGACACCGCGGCGACGTCGGACAG
>JAJECR010000376.1 GCA_022821935.1 Candidatus Latescibacterota bacterium | reverse complement strand
GCCCACCGAGGTGCCCATGGCGTTGGCCACGTCGTTGGCGCCGATGGAAAAGGCCATGTAAAGGCCAAGTACGACGGCCAGTACGAGCGTGAACGAAAATTCGGCTCCCATGTTCCCGGTTTTTCCCCTTGCGCTTTGTCGACGTCAGGATAGCAATCGGACCCGTCGCGGCTCAGAAGGTTTCAGGCCGCTACAATATGACGGAACGCACCCCCCCGCGCCATGTTTATTTGTCTAAAAAACGAACAATTTCACGGCTGCGAATGGGACGGATGGAACCGGCCGGTTCTCATCCCGAAGAATCAGTATTTCAGTCCGGTATAGAGCCCTTCATCCACTGCGGCGACCAGGACCCGCGCGTCGCGGCGGCGCACCCAGCGCGCAACGGCGTCCCGGGTCTCTTCCAGGGTGCCCACGGCCTCTGCGCCGACCCCGAATCCTTCGGCGACCTTAACCCAGTCCACCGGTGCGAAACCGACCCCCGTCTCGGGCAGTCCCCGGGCCTGCTGGGCGATCTTGATAACCGCCAGCGAAGCGTCGTACAGGACGATGACCAGGGGCGAGATGCCAGTCCGTCTGATGGTCTCGAGTTCCTGCACCACCATGGCGAAGGCCCCGTCGCCTGTCACGGCCGCGACCGGCCGGTCGGGATGGACCGTCGCGGCGCCCATGGCCGCGCCCACACCGTACCCCATGGATGAAAGGCCGTTGGACATAAGGAAGGTATCCGGTTCCGGCGCCAGCCACCTTTGTCCCATGACGTTTTTATGCGCACCCACGTCCGACGAGACGATGGTGTCTTTCGGCAGGGCTTCCCGCAGGACGCCGATGAGGTGATAAGGGGACATGCCCTCCGGTCCCGACGACGCCGGCGGGTGGTAGACCGCGTCGACCCTTGCTCGCAGGTACCGGATGTCGTCGTCCGTCCACGCGCTGCGCCCGGTGTAGCCCGCCGCGATCCGGCCGAGCAGGGAAGGTACGTCGCCCACGCAGGATGCGGGCGGTCTGTAGGTGCCGAAGCCCACGGGGGCGTTGGCGACCACGTGCAGCGGCGCGTCGAAATGCCAGAGCCGGGAGATCTCCACGGGGTCGAAGCCTATGCCCAGGACGCAGTCGCTTTGTTCCAGCCATTCGATGATCCGGTCTTCGCCGGCTGCTGGCCCGATTGTTCCCAGGAACCCGGTTCCGCGCTCGTCTGCGATCCCCTTCGCCTGGACGGTCGTGGTATAGGGAATGGCGGTGTCTCGCAGGAAGCGTCGTACAGCCAGTGCGTCCTTCGTCGCGTCCATGGCGATGCCGACCACGGCAACGGGCCGGTCGGCGCTGTTCAGGCTGTTGAGGATGCGGGGTAGATCCGTTGCGTCCGTGGAAGCCGGAGGAGGCGGATACCCTGGCGCGTTCCGCCCCACGGCGGCGTGGTGTACGGCCCCGCCGCCAGCCTCCCGAGGCGCGGAAGCGCTATCGACGGCGGGCTTCCCCGCCATGTCGGACGGCAGGGCAAGGTACGCCGGGCCCCTCGGCGGCCCCGAAGCGACGGACAGGGCGGTTTTCACGGCATCTTCGACCGCGGCGTTTTCCAGGTCGGCGGACCAGCGGGTGACGGGCGTGAACAGGTCGACCAGGGGCAGGTTTTGCTTGTTGCTCCGGTGGTGGCGCTCCGTCGAGGTCCGCGCGGAGATGGCCAGGACCGGATCGCGGTCCAGGAAGGCGGTGCCGACGCCGAGGACGAGGTTGCACGCACCCGGCCCCAGGGTCGCGACGCAGACGCCGGGGATCCCGGTCAGCCTTCCGGCGGCGGTGGCCATGAACGCTGCCGTGGACTCGTGCCCGGTCAGGACGAAGCGGATTCCTGCGCGTTCGAGCGCATCGATCAATTCCAGCACTTCGCCGCCGGGATGGCCGAAGGCAAAGCGGACGCCGGCGTCATACAGGGTGCGCGCCATGACCGCCGCGCAGGTCTGATCCTGGTTCAATCGGTCATCCTTGCGAAACGCTCACTCGGTGGTGACCAGGTTCCCGCGCCTGAGACGGATCCGGTCGAAGCTGTCCGCGGAGATCACGTAGTACCACTGGGCGAAACGGGCGTTCAGGTCCGCGGAAGTCCGCCGCCCGGTATCCACGGTACGCTGCCAGGTTTCGTGTTTTTCCTGCAGGCCGGCATTGGTCCGGTCGGCTTCGGTCCAGAGCGAGTCCGCCCGAGCCTGGAAACCCATATCATCGGGTCTGCGTGGTTCCGGGAACATACTCCCGTCGAATCCGGTCGTGATGAACAGGTACCGGTTCTCCCCGGGCCCGCCTGACCCGCCCGTACCGACGGCAACCGTACCGGCGGTAACCGCGTCTCCGGCGCCGTACACGATTTCCCCGAAGCGCAGCGTGTATACGATCCCGTCCTTCGTGCGCACCTGGGTCTCCCCTTCGTTGGAAACCAGCTGGCCGTCCCCGGTGAAGAAGTAACCTTTCTCCTGCAGGGAGGCCAGATCGCTACGGGTTATGTTGATGCCTTCGTCGTTGTCCTCCAGGCTCCTGGAAAGGCCGGCCGGCTTGGGACGGACCCCCACGATGGTCAGTTCGTCCAGGGCCTTGAGAAGATCTTCCATCTTTGCCCCGTCTACTTTCTGCCCGCTTCGCATGCGGTTGGCCGTCCAGTCGGGGTCGCCCCGCGTCAGGATGATCGTATCGCGCTGATTCAGGACCCGGGTGCGTTCGTCGATGGAGTAGTCCTTCAGGATGACCTGCTCGATCCGGTTCTGGTCCACCTCCAGCAGGTCCTGCTCGATCCAGTCGCCAAACCTGGACGACACGTCCACGTCGAAGCGCGCCGCGTAGGTCCGTTTCTGTCCCGGCACCCTGAGGTAGCGGTACCTGCCCTCCCGCCCGGGTACGCTATTGCCGATGATGAGGTCGGCGAGCAGGTTGTCGTTCCCGTCCCTGACCGTGACGCGCTTGCCCCGTCCGGCCAGCGAGGCGACGGATTCGTCCAGCGGGTCCACCACGCCCAGCGCCTCGTGGTCCGCCGCAACCTCGGCGACCACGTCGTCCTTGCGGACCTCGATGAGCCCCGCGGCGGTGCGTGCCAGGCGGTCCCTGTCATCGGCCGGGTAGTTGTGATGGGAAGGAATACGCCAGCGCGTGCCCTTGAACACGACGTTGAAGGCGGCAACGCCCCCGGTCACCTCGTCGAAATCGATGACCTCCAGCGAGGCCGCATCGTTGGGATCGGTAAATTCGGCGAAAAAGACCTCGCCCCGGTCGGAGAAGGCCTCCGGCGTCGGATCGGCCGGCGCCGCGAGATAAGCGGCGACGGTCACCAGCACCGCCGTTCCGGCGAAGGCCAGCGTCTTGCGGGTCTCGTCCATGTCAGCTCCTCAACCTTCGTGCGGCGGCGGCCGCCTCGTTCTCCCGGCGCCTGCGCCGGACGAAGATGAACACGCCCAGGAGGAAGACCGGAACGGGCGGGAGCAGGGCGGCGAGGTTCTTGATGGTATTCTGGATCAGGAGGATCTGGCTTTCCATCATCTCCTTGCTGTCCTGGATTCTGGCTTCCTTTTCGGCCTCGATGTTGGTCTGCAGCGTCTCGAACCGCCGGTTCTCCACTTCCTCCAGGTTGCGGACCATGATCCGGCGGGTCTGCTCGTCCAGGTCGGTCCGCTGCCGGACCTCGTCCACGCGGGCCGTGAGCCGGCGTCGGGCCTGGTCAAGGGCCGCCTGTGCTTCCTGTTCGGCTTCGTCCTCGTCCTTGACGCGCTGCTGGGTGTACGCCAGGGTCTGCTGTTCGACGGTTTCCAGCGTCCGGTACCGGACCCGCTTGCTGCGCAGCGCGATGAATGATTCGTCGCCCACCAGTACGTCCATGGCGTTCAGGAAAAAGGTGACGTTGTCGAAATTGAACCCCCCGGCGCCCACGCGGCGGATATCGAAGAACTGCTGCGACGCGAAATCCACGTCGGCCACGACGGTCATGTTCACCGGTGCGGCTTCCCCGGCGACGGCCGGGTTATTCGTGTCGGATTCATCCTCGCCCGCCGAACTACTTCCGTCCACCGAACCGCCTGCACCCACCCAACCACCCGCATTCGCGAGCCCCGTCACGTGGGCGGCAATTGTGTAGACATTCTGGCTTGCCCGCCGCGGCACGTTGGACAGGACCAGTTGCGAGCCGCCGAAGAAGTTCCGCTGAACCAACTGGGTGTAAGCGGTAAGTCCCGAAACCGCTCCGCTCTGCACCAGGGAGGTAAAGGTGAAGTCCCCTTGCCCTGACGGTTGCAACCGGCCCGGGAAGATGAAGACGAGTTCCTGCAGTGAAGCGGTGCTGACGGCTTCTTTGTTGAACGTGTCCGCGTTCTCGTTGCCCGGTGAAGCGAAGACCACTTCCGGCGGAAGATGGGCCATGCCCGGGTGGGGATTGTAGCGGTCCCACACGATCAGACCGGAGTTCCATTCCACGCCGAAACGGCGAAGCAGGCCCTGTATATCGCCCTTCGGCGTGGGGGGCGGCTGCTGATTGCCCGCGAAGGGGTTGGCGCCCGCGCCCTTCTGTTCGGAGGGGGCCAGGGACAGGTTGAACGACGGCAGAGGATCCACGAGAAGCAGCGTCGGATGTCCCGCCGCGATATAGTCCGAAAGCCGTTCCATATCCTCCTGCGTCAACGTGTTGGGCAGGGCGACCATGAGGGCGTCCAGGTCGTCCGGATAGTCGTCCTGGGGCTGGACCTGCACCACGTCGTACTGCTTGCGCAGTTCCTCGGTCATAGCCCAGGGCTGCCGGCTCTGCATGGTGTTGAAATCGAAACCTCCGAAGAGCCGCACGTCCGTGGAAAGGATGCCGAGCTTCGCACGGTCCGCGCGGGCCACCACGCGAAGGCTGCGCACCAGTTCGTACTCGACGGGCAGGCCTGTATCCAGGAATCCGATGACCTCTTCCTCCGGCCCGCAGGTGATGGCGACTCCCGCGAACACGCTCGCGAATCCGGACCGGGCGCTCCGAAGGTCCGGCAGCTCGCGAGGCGTGATACCGAACCGTTCCCGGGCTTCCCGTGCCTCGGGAGAGTACATCTCGGTTTCCTCGATCCGCACCTGTACGCGGGAGCCTCCCGCGGCGTCCAGCTCCTTGAGGACGTCCACCAGGTTCGAACGGGTCTGTACGTAGGATTCCGGTACCTCGGAACTCACGAAGGCCTGAATGAACACGGGACGTTCCGGGTCCAGTTCTCCCAGTATCTGTACGGTCTCTTCGGAGAGGGAATGGAGGCCTTCGGCGGTCACGTCGAGGCGGACGCCCGCCCGGCCCAGGATGACGTTCAACCCGATGACCGCCACGACGAGAGCCGCCGCGCGCACGCCGTGATGGATCCCCATCCGGTAGCCGCCGGCCTGCACGGGCCAGTGACGGCGCCCGATCAGCACCACGTTGAGATACAGCATGAGGCCCGCCACGGAAACGAAGTGGACCAGGCCGGAGAAGCTGACGACGCCGCGGGCGAAGTCGTCGAAGGCGTTGAAGAGGCCCAGGGGCGAGAGCAGGTTCCGCAGGCTCTCGCTGACGCCGCCCGCGATGGGCCCGATGAGCACGAAAACGCCGCAGAACAGGGCGCCCAGTATAAAGGCGATAGTTACGTGAGAGGTCAACAGGGAGGCCAGCATGCCGACGGAGATCAGGGCGGCGCCGGCGAGCCAGTATCCCAGGTAGTTGCCGATCATGAGTCCGAGATCGGGACTCCCGAGAAACATCAGGACCAGCACGTGGGTCAGCGAGAGCGCCAGCGCGGCCGTGTAGACGCCCAGCACCGCAAGGTACTTGCCCAGGACGATTTCCAGGTCTGTCGCCGGAAGTGTAAGCAGCAGCTCATCCGTTCCCTGCCGGGCTTCCTCGGCCCACACGCCCATGGTCAGCGCCGGTACGAAGAAGAGCAGCAAGTAGGGGAACACGGCGTTCAACTGATCGAGATTCGCGAGATTGTTCAGGAAGAACTGGACCTGCCAGAAAGCGGCAGCCGCGCTGAGGAAAATGAACAGGGTGACGAAGACGTATCCCGTGGGATTGCTGAAGGACAGGCGCATGTCCCGGCGGACGATGGCCGCTATCACTTTGCCGTCGAGCCGGCTAATCGGACCGAGGTTCATTCGCCGGTCTCCTCATCGTCTTCCACCCGTCCGTTCCCGGTCAACGCGTAGAACGACTCCTCCAGCGTGCCGTCCCGGCGCAGCTCCTCCGGCGTGCCGTCAAAGACCAGCCGGCCCTCGTGTATCAGCAGCACGCGGTCGGCGATGACGTCCACTTCCTGGAGGATATGGGTGGAAAGGAGTACGGTTTTGGTCTGCCCGAGCAACCGGATGTCCCGCCGGAAATCCCGGATCTGGTTCGGGTCGAGGCCGGCGGTCGGCTCGTCCATGATGAGCACGTCAGGGTCGTGAAGCAGGGCCTGCGCCAGGCCGACCCGCTGCTTGTTGCCCCGGGACAGCTTGTCGATGGGTTTCTCGAGGGCCTGGTCCAGGCTGCACCGGTCGATGACGTAGTCCAGGCGGCTCGCCAGCATACCGGGATCCAGCCCCCGGGCCTCGCCGAAGAACCGCAGGAGTTCCAGCGGGGTCATGTTCTGGTACAACGGGCCGTTTTCGGGCAGGTAGCCCAGATGGCGCGACATGGGCAATCGGTCCCGCCTGACATCCAGGCCGGCGATGGCCGCGCTTCCCGCGCTGGCGCCCAGATAACCGCTGAGGATCTTCATCGTCGTGGACTTTCCCGCGCCGTTGGGACCCAGGAACGCCACGATCTGGCCATCGGGTATCTGGAAGGAGATATCTTGCACGGCGACAAAGGAACCGTAGTACTTGCATAGTCCCTTTGCTTCGATCATCAATCTTTCGGACACCCCTGATCTCACTCCTTTGCCTGCGCCATAAGCAGATGTCCGCGTTCCTTTCGCGTGGTCTTGTATAAGCGGCGTCGAATAATAAACACGGCTTCCAAACCGTGTCAAGTCCGGATTGCGGCAGTGTGGAATTCGCTTGACAAACCAGCACTCACCGTTCATCTTAAATGACTGGAATTTCGTAGAAGCTGTTCCATTTCTTTGATAGGTCAAGCCATCTGGTGACGGTCCTTCCATGAAACTCCTCACGCTCTCCTGCGCCGTCGTATTCGCCTTGTTTTTCACCAGTCCTCCGCACGACTGCGACGAGCTGGAGACCGACGCCGGACATGCAGACCACTGCCAGATTTGTCTTTTGGCCACCGCGCCCTCCGCGGTGATCGAGCAATCATTTTCTCCTCTCCCGGACTACGATGTCGTCGGCCCCGCGGCCTGCGCATCGCAGCCGGGATACCCTCGAATACAAGTCGAGCAGCACCGAAACCGCGCGCCGCCTCTTTCCTGATATATACGTCCAGACCGTTCGAATCGCCGGGTGTATCGATATTGCCCTGATGATTCCATGTACAGCTGGTCAAGGGCCGGTTTCAATCAATGGCTCTGGGTTCACCTGCAACGGTCATCCCCGAAATCAGTAACAGAACCTGCAGTTTACCGACAGGGTAATCCTGTCCGGCGCAGATGCTCGGATCGTGTTTCATGATCCCGCGCTTTGCCCATGAGCGGAAACGGATCCGGCCGGGTTGAAGCACGGGGTACGATAAACGCGCAGGCCCTTCTGTCGAAATCGGTTGCCAAGCAAAAGAAGTTCAATTCACGATAGTTGAATCAGTTCAGTTTACGCATCAAAAGAAGTGCACCCTTCTTAACGCAGCACAGCAAAGAGAGAGAAGCCCAATATGTCGAAGTACCGCTTGAACTTATTGCCCTTTATGATAGTCGCGATGTTCGCCGCCGCGGTGACGTTCTCCTGCGCCGACGATAACAATCCGGTCGCCGCCGATATGGACGACCATGATGACGACCATGACGACGACCATGACGACGACCATGACCATGGACCGGGTGAAGTAGAGCTCATCACGACGGTCAAGATCACGCTTACGCCTCAAGGCGGGGGATCGTCGCTCACCGTGCAGTTCCAGGACCTGGACGGCGAAGGCGGCAACGCGCCGGTCATAGACAAAATCGTCGTAGACAAGGGTACGGTGTACGACGGCTCGATACAGGAGTTGAATGAGCTGGAAAGCCCGCCGGAGGATATCACCCTGGAGGTGAGGGAGGAAGCCGAGGCCCACCAGTTGTTTTTTGAAACGCTTGGGGGGTTTTCGCCGGCCACCGTTGCCTATGCGGACAAGGAATCCGACTACGTGACGAACACGGGCGCCGATCATCCCGTCGGACTCAAATTCACGCTTACTGTTCCGGCTAACGCGCAGAACGGTCAGTTCCGGGTATCTCAGAGTCACTACGATGCCGGACCCAAGGACGGCGTGACCCCGAGCGACGAGACGGACATCGAAGTGACCTTCGAAGTCGAAGTGCGTTAGCAGTCTGGAAATGGCCACGTCCAAGGCCTTGGCATATTCCCCGTAGATGCGAGCCTGGAGTATTTCCAGATGAAAGCAAGGAGCATACTGCCCGTCATCCTGGCGATCGCCGTGTCCTGCCTCGTACTTCCGGCAGCGGCACGGGCCGCCACGGTGAGCGGCAAGGTGCTGAACGAGCGCGGCGAGCCGTTGCCGGCGGTGACCGTCGTATTGCCCGCGCTCGAGATCGGTGCGTTTACAGACGAGAAGGGCGAATTCCGTCTGGAAAACGTACCACAGGGCAGCCACACGATCGAATTCCGGTTTATCGGCTACCGGACGATCCAAAGCGAGATACTCGTTACCGAAAACAGGTCTCCCGTGCTCGAAGTGAGCATGGAGCCGGGGGTCCTGATTGGTGATGAGGTCAACGTTACGGGTGACCGGGACCTGGCGGGCGAACTCACCGGCTCCAGCCAGTCCGTTCTCGTCCTGCCTCAGTCCGCCCTGGAAGAACGCCGGGGCCAGACGCTCGGCGAGACGCTGGAGTCCCTGCCGGGCGTATCCACCCTGACCACGGGACCGGCCATTTCGAAGCCCGTGGTGCGCGGCGTTCACAGCGCCCGGGTGCTGGTACTCAACGCCGGTGTTACCCAGGAAGGACAGCAGTGGGGCGGGGACCATGCACCGGAGATCGACCCCTTTGCCCCGGCCCGCATCGAGGTGCTCAAGGGCGCCGCCGGCGTGCAGTACGGCGCCGGCGCCGTCGGGGGCGTGATCCGTCTCGAACCGCCGGCGCTTCCCGAGAGTCCGGGTATGGGCGGCAGATTCAACTCGAACCTCTTTTCCAATAACAGACAGGGTGCGGCTTCCCTCCTCGTGCAGGGGGCGTTCCGCCGCCTGCCGGGACTCAAGTGGCGGGTGCAGGGGAGTCTGCGCCGGGCCGGTGACGCCCGGGCGCCGAACCACGTCATACAGAATTCCGGATTCGACGAACGAAACTACTCCGTGGCAATGGGTTATACGACGGACCGGATTGATACGGAGGCCTATTTCAGTCATTTCGGTACCTGGCTGGGGATTTACAAAGGCGCCCACATCGGCAACACCACGGACCTGAAACGGGCCATCGAGCGAGGGGACCCATGGGTCTCGGGCTCATTCACCTACGACATCGGCAATCCGCGTCAGCGGGTGGACCACGACCTCCTGTCCGTCCGATCCCTGGTACGTTTCGCGGGAAAGGGCAATCTCGAATTGCGGTACGGACAGCAGTACAACCGGCGGGAGGAGTGGGACGCCACCAGGAGCGGCAGGGCACCGACAAGACCCGGATTCGACCTTGGATTGCAGACGCACAGCGGTGAAGCGATCTTCCACCACCGGAACTTCGGAAACTGGTACGGAAAGGTCGGCGTCAGCGGCATGCGTCAGCGAAACGAGCGGTTCAGCACGGGGTTCCTCATTCCCGACTTCCAGGCCTACAGCTTCGGCGTGTTCGCCCTGGAATCCTGGACCAAAGGCAAGACCACGGTAGAAACGGGTTTGCGATACGACTACCGCTGGACGGAGATCTACTCGAACGAAGGCCGGCGCGCCACCGAGATTGTAGAGGGGGGTATTTTCACCTACCGCAACATGACGGGGGTTCTCGGCCTGATCTACGAGATGACCCCGACCCTGGCCGTCGCCGCCAACGTCGGGAGGGCCTGGCGTCCACCCGGGGTGAACGAGCTGTACAGCCATGGCGTTCATCATGGCACGGCGCAGTTCGAGATCGGAGACAAGGAACTGGACACGGAATCGAGCCTGACCACGGATCTCACCCTGCGGTACCGGGGGGATCGGGGCCGCGGCGAACTGGGGCTTTTCAGGTCGAGTTACCACAACTTCATCTCGCTGTTGCCGTCGGGCGAACTTATATTGACAATTCGGGGTGCGTTCCCCAAATTTACCTATGTCCAGGCAGACGCGGTGATTCAGGGACTGGACGGATACCTGGAGTACGACCTGACTCGGTACGTTGGCGCCTCTTTATCCGCTTCGGTCGTCCGCGGGCGGAACACGGAGGAAAACCAGCCCCTGTACCAGATGCCGCCCACCCGGTTTATCGCCGGCCTGGAGTTTCACCTGCCCAACACCGGGCGCCTGCTGGACGCCGGGATCGGGTTCGAAGGCCGCTTCGTTTTGCGGCAGGAGAGTTTCCCCGAAGGCATCGACTTTGCGGACCCGCCCGCCGGCTACAACCTCTTCGACGTAACGATGCACGCGGAGCTGGCCGTGGCCGACCAACCGGTCCGCATGCAGTTCGGCGTGCACAACCTGTTCAACAAGCGCTACCGGGACTACCTGAGCCGGTTCCGCTATTTTACCGACGATCCGGGCCGGAATGTTACGATCAGTTTGTCCGTGCCGTTCGGGCAACCCATGGAGGAATAGCAAGATGTACCGTATGCGTACATCCCCGCGCGCCTTGACCTCCTTCTGCGTCACGGTCTTCCTGGCCGCCCTCCTGGCTATGCAGCCCGCCGGCTCCGCGTCGGCACAGGAGCGGGAGATCGTCCCGTTGCGCATCCTGGAAGCGCTGCACATGGACGGCGTACTGGACGAGGGCATATGGCAGAACGCCCTGGCGGCCAGCGGTTTCACCCAGCAACGTCCCAACGAGGGCCAGCCGGCGTCGGAGCGGACCGAGGTGCGAATACTCTACGACGAGCAGACGCTGTACATCGGCGTCTGGGCCTACGACTCGGACCCATCGCAGATCATCGCCACCCAGATGGCCCGGGACGGCGACCTGGCCGACGACGACTACTTCCAGATCATCCTGGACACGTTTCTGGACCGGCAGAACGGCGTGCTGTTCGCGACCAACCCGGACGGCGCCAGGTACGACGCCCAGGTGCGCAACGAGGGCCGGTCCGAGGGCCGTTTCAATACCAATGTCCTGACGGACTGGAACGGCGTGTGGGACGTGTATACCTCCCGGAACGAAGAAGGATGGTACGCCGAGATGGCCAGTCCCTGGAGCACCCTGCGCTTCGAAACCGGCGAAGACGTCAATTTCGGGGTAAACCTGGAGCGCCAGATCCGCCGCCGCAACGAACAGGCCTTCTGGGCGCCCGTA
>JAJECR010000025.1 GCA_022821935.1 Candidatus Latescibacterota bacterium | reverse complement strand
CCCGGCAAAACATATGACTACGACGACACCGGACGCGCGGCTGGTGTCGCGGCGGGCCGACACTTCCGTCTGGGGCGGGTTCAACTCTGGTTCGAGGCGGACGGGGCGTTCGGCGGTCTCCCGACCGCTTCCCGGCAGATGGACCCCATTGGACTGGACGAAACGGCGGCGACGGAACTGCATTGGGTCGGGACTGCGCGTATTGGCGTTCGGAAATCTCTCGGTCGTTTCGGCGTGTTCCTCACCGGCGGCGCGTCGGTTGCCGGAATCTCGAACTCGTTCACCGATCTCGATGCGGGAACGGACGGTCTAGAGCGTGTGGACCCCGACGATTCCTTCGACGACCGGATGACACGAGTCGGGTGGGTCGCCGGGACCGGAATAGAAATGCCGGTGGCGAGCGCCTGGACCCTCAGATTCGAAGGTTTGTACATGGATTTCGGCGAGTCCGACCACCAGGCAGAGAACCGGCTTGGCGTCAACACCGGTGTCTGTGGACCGAGTGGACTACCAAGCCCTTGCCGCTACGGCGTTGACCAACGGTTCGCGCTCCTTCGACTGATCCTCGTTCGCAGTTTTGGCCGATGATCGTTGCGCCAGGTAGTTATGGCCTGCAAGCATCGTCTTGCGCCTTGACAAAGCCTTGACAAATTCCTGACAAAACACTGATTCAAGTCATGCCCTCCCACCCCACACTTCCGGATATCGTCAAAGCACGCCGCTTCCTGAATGAGCACCTGGCGCCGACGCCGATGTACCGTTCCGCCGGGTTCAGCGAGGCGCTGGGGCTGGAACTCCACGTCAAGTACGAGAACTTCCAGCCCATCCGCTCGTTCAAGGTCAGGGGCGGGCTGTACACCATGTCCCTGCTGGGCGAAGAGCAGCGCGCCCGGGGCGTCACGACGGCGTCCACCGGCAACCACGGGCAGGGCATCGCCTATGGGGGCGGCGTGATGGGCGTTCCCGTCACGGTGGTCGTGCCCCACGGAACGCCGGACGTCAAGAGCCAGGCCATTCGGCGTCTCGGCGCCGACCTGGTTGTCCACGGCGAGACGATCGCAGACGGGTTCGCGCGGTCCCGGCAGATCGCTGAAGAAACAGGGATGGTGTATATCGAGGATGGAGAAGACTTCGGGCTCATGGCGGGCGCGGGCACGATCGGCCTGGAGATCATGGAGGACCTGCCGGACGTGGATGCCGTGGTGCTGCCCGTGGGCGGCGGCAACCTGATTGCGGGGGTGGGTACGGCGATCAAGGCCATCAACCCGGACGTGCGCCTCATCGGCGTCCAGGCGTCCAACGCGCCGTCGGTGTACCGGTCCTGGCGGGAAGGAAAGGCCGTGACCACGGAAACCTGCGACACCTTTGCCGGGGGACTGGCGACGACCTACCCGGGCGGACTGGCTTACGATGTACTGAAAGACCTGGTAGACGAAATGCACCTCGTAACCGAAGAAGAGATGAAACAGGCGATCCCCGTGGTACTCGAGCACACCGGGTTCATTGCGGAAGGCGCCGCCGCTGCGGTATTCGCCCTGTGCATGCGCGAGGCTGCTGCGTGGCGGGGACAGCGTATCGCCGCACTGTTCAGCGGCGGCAACCTGGGGATGGACGGCGTGCGGGAAATGGTCCACTACCTGAACGAATAACCTCCCACTACCTGGACGATTTAAACTCCACAATTTGATTCAACAATCTGACGCCACAATCTGAACGAAGGGAAACGAGGACGACATGAACGTCGCGCAGGCGGTTGCCCACGTATTGAAGAAGGAAGGGGTCGAGTACCTTTTCGCGTATCCGGTGAATCCGTTGATCGAGACCGCCGCCGAACTGGACATCCGCACGGTGATCGTCCGCCAGGAGCGGATCGGTCTCCACATGGCGGACGCGATCAGTCGGATGTCGTCGGGGCAGAAAATCGGCGTATTCTGCATGCAGAGCGGACCGGGCACGGAGAACGCCTATGGCGGGGTGGCCCAGGCCTTTGGCGAATCGGTGCCCATCGTGGTGCTCCCCATGGGACACCGGAGGAAGGTCGCCCAGTTACCGCCGAATTTCCACGCCTATCTCAACTTCCAGCACATCACGAAGTCCTGCGAATACCTGGTACAGCCCGAGAACGTATCGGAGGTCATGCGGCGGGCGTTTACCCAGGTGAAAAACGGCCGACCCGGACCGGCACTCGTGGAGTTCCCGACCGACATACTGGGCGAAGAGGTGCCCGGACCGCTGGACTACCGGCCGACCCCGTCCGTGCGCGTCGGCCCCGATCCAGACGCGGTGCGTGACGCCGCCGAGGCTTTGGTCGCGGCGGAACGGCCGGTCATCTACGCCGGACAAGGGGTGCACTATGCCCAGGCCTGGTCCGAACTGAAGCAACTGGCCGAGCTGCTGGAAGCTCCGGTGACCACCAGCCTGGACGGAAAGAGCGCCTTCCCGGAAAACCACCCCCTCTCCTTGGGAAACGGGGGCCGGTCGATGCCGGAACCTGTTCATGTCTTCGTTCAGAATGCCGACGTGATCTTCGGCATCGGATGCAGCTTCACCCGGACGAACTTCGGACTGACGATGCCCGAGGGCAAGACTTACATCCACGCCACGCTGGACCCCGGCGACATCAACAAGGACGTGGCGTGCCACTATCCGGTCGTGGGCGACGCCGCGCTCATACTCCGGGCCCTCATCGACGAGGTTTCGGACCGGCTGAAAAACAAGCCGCGCGGCAGGCGGGACGGGGTCGTGCGCGAGATCCAGGCGATCCGGCAGCGCTGGATGAAAGCCTGGACGCCGAAACTGAAGGACGCGTCAACGCCATTCTCGCCGTACCGGGTCATCAGCGACATGATAGAGACGGTCGACATCGACCGGACGGTCATCACGCATGACGCGGGCAGTCCGCGCGACCAGCTCACCCCCTTCTGGCCCTCGACCACGCCCCTGAGCTACATCGGATGGGGCAAGACCACCCAGCTCGGCTACGGCCTCGGCCTGGCCATGGGGGCGAAACTGGCCCACCCGGACCGGCTCTGCATCAACGTGTGGGGCGACGCGGCCATCGGTTTCACGGGCATGGACTTTGAAACGGCCGTGCGCGAGCGCATCCCCATCCTCTCCGTCCTCTTCAACAACCACTCCATGGCCATCGAGATCCCCGTCATGCCCACGTCGCAGGCAAAGTACGGCGCGACGGACATTTCGGGGAACTACGCCCTGATGGCGGAAGCCTTCGGTGGTTACGGGGAGCGGGTCGAGTCTCCCGATGAGATCATCCCGGCGCTGAAGCGGGGTATCCGGAAGACCGAGGAGGGCGTGCCGGCGCTGCTGGAGTTCATGACCAGCAAGGAAATCGACTTCTCATTCTTCTAATTCGGTCGAGGCGTTCGAGTCGTTCCTTGCCGCTTTTCCTTCAAAACGATCCGGCAGGAACGGGACCATGGCCGCCGGTACTTCGCCGGTTTCCAGGTAATCCGCGATCAACCTGCCGGTTATTGGCGCCAGGAGTATGCCATTGCGGTAGTGGCCTGTGGCAAGGATGAGGTGTTCGAGACCTGCCTGGCCGAGTATGGGCTTGCCATCCTTCGACATGGGACGCAGTCCCGCCCAGGTCTCCACGACCGGCGCACCGGCCAGGGCGGGCGCCATGTTGAGCCCGTTCTTCATCACGGCAGACAGGCCGCCGGCCGTCACCCTGGTGTCGAAACCCGTCTTTTCCACCGTAGCGCCCAGCAGCACGCGCCCGTCCCGGCGGGGCACGAGGTATTGGCCCAGCCCGTTGATGATCCGTGCAATGGGGGTCAACGCGCTTCCGTCCACACAGACGATCTGGCCCCGTACGGGTTGCACGGGCGGCGCAGGATCGGGTAGCCAGTTCAGCAGGCCGGACCAAGCGCCGGCCGCGATGACCACCCGGTCCGCGCCGATGCGTTCGCCCGGCAGGACGACCCCGCCCGCCCGATTTCGTCGAACAATCAAATCGATGACCGGATCCCCAGTGCGGAAGCCTCCTCCCCGGCCTTTGACCGCGGCGACCAGGGCCTGCACGAGCCGCCTGTTCTCCACCTGGTGCGTCCCTTCGAACAACAGGCCGCACAGGGTTTCCGGCGAGAGCATGGGCTCGAGCGTACGGACCTCTTCCCCGGTGAGTTGCTCGACGGGTAGCCCCAGTTCCTGCTGGTGGCGGTACCGCTGCGCCAGCTTTTCGGATTCCACGTCGTCGAAGGCGACCTGCAATCCCCCTTCGGTCCGGTACTCGATGTCGATACCGGTCTCATCCAGCAGCCTGGCGGACCAGTCCGCGAACAGGTCCCGGCTCGACAGGCACAGGTCCAGGTAGGGGCGGTGAAAGGGCAGCGCGCCCTGGGGCGCCAGAACGCCCGCCGAAGCCCAGGAGGCGCCCATGCCCGGTCGCCGCGAATCCACGAGGGTTACGCGCGTCCCCCGGCACAGCATTTCGTGGGCGATGGACAGGCCGATTACGCCCGCGCCCACAATGACAACGTCCGTTCGCATGGTTCCGGTCCTGGAATGCTACTTTCAATAGGATTTAATATTGATTTAATAATCAACATTGACAATATGTTGGAATCAGTATATTGCCATCGCCGCGCCGTGAAGGCCTCACCTGTTACTTTATTACCTACAAAGGCTCTACTCTACCCGATCTCCGACGGATCCACCGCACGGTGCTCCGCCATGGACCGGTAGCCGGCGTTTACCAGTTGAAGCGTCTTGAGGTTGTCTCTCCCATTGGTCTCGGGAAGCCGGTCCTGCTCGATGGCTGCCATCAACTCACCCATCGGACCGATGAAGGAGTCGGGTATCCAGCGCTCTTCGAACCGGTGGTTAATGGTCTTGGCGGAATCGATCTTTCGGCTCGAATAGGACAGGGTATCCGGCCGACCGTGGGGATAGTCGTAGAGCAGACCGAATGTCCCGGCGGCATAACCTTCCGTCCCGTCGATGCGCAGGGTCGCGAACTGCTCTTCCGTCCAGTTGTTATGGTTGACGGACACCATGGCCCGAAAGGTATCCGAGTACTCGAATACCGTGATCGTCCGTGTTTCACCGGCTGCCACGTGTCCGGGATAGGATGCACCGGACGAATACACGCGCCCGGGTTGACCGAAGAGGGACCGCATGCTGTCGAAGTAATGTATGCTGTGGAACATCAGGTCGAGACCCTCGGCCTCGAGCACCCAGGGCCAGGCTCGCCATTCGGTCAGGATGCTGACGTCAATCACCGCCGATGCGGGATCGCCCAGCAATCCCCGGTTCAGCAGGGTGCGGGACGCCCGGACGGCCTGGTCCCAACGCATCTGCTGGTTCACGGCCAGCTTCACGCCGCTTTCCTCCGCCATTTCCACGATCTCGACGGCTTCGGCGTATACGTTGGACAGCGGCTTCTGGCAGAGCAGGTGCTTGCCGGCCGCCGTCGCTTTCCGGACGAGATCCTTCTGGTGCCAGGGCGGGACGGCAATGTCCACGATTTCCACCGCGGGATCGTCGAGCAGCGCTTCCACGGAAGGATATACCCTGGGCACCTCGAAATCCCGGGCGGTCTGTTCCGCCTTGGCGGCGTCCGCGTCCGTCAAACCGACCACGTTGAATCCCGCCTTGCGATAGGCAGGCAGGTGCGCGGCGTTTACGATCCCTCCCGCCCCGATGATGCCGATGCCGTAATCCCGCTTTTCTCCCAGTTCCGGACGGTATGCCAGGTCCAGATTCATCTTACACCCCTCCTCGCTTTATGGTCGATCTTATTACAGGTAAACCTCAGTCTGGAAACGCAGTTATAATACGGCCACGCGGACAGGCCCGACAGCAAAAACGCTTAGAATCCTCTGGCCCGGTTCGGTCCATAGGTATATCATTCACAACGTGAACCTGGATAAGCACTTCATAACGGGCATCCTGCGCGGCAGACCGTACCTGGCCGTGACCGTGGTCCTGACGGCGGCGGCCGTGGCCATGACGCAGATGCCCCTTGTGGATGACCTCGGATTCGAGTTCGCCTTCCTGACGGCCTTCATCGCCACCTTCGCCACGGGCCTGATGACCGTCCATCTCGTGGCCGGCTGGCGGTCGGACCGCATGCGGAACCCCCGCCTTCCGGCGCTGCTCATCCTGCTATTCGTCCTCTCCATCTCGACGCTCCTGCTGCCGCTGGCCGTGATGTTCGTAAAAAGCTGGATCAGCGGTTTCTGTAACGTGTCTGAAGGACTTGCCTTCTACCTGCTGCTTCCCGGCATAAGCGTCCTCTGGTCGACTGCCGTCGCGCTGCTCTGCGCGCTGGCCGTGGAACGAAGGCTGCACGGCACGCTGCTTTTTCTGGGCGCCATGTTCCTGTCGATCGGCATCAGCCTCTATCGTCTCGCGACCGAGCCGCCCGTGTTCGCCTATAACCCGATCATCGGGTATTTCCCCGGGCCGATCTACGATGAAGTGGTGGTCATTACCACGACGCTGCTCACCGCCCGGGCCATCATGCTCGTCACCGTCCTGGCGATCGCCGCCGGCCTGCATATCTGCTTCGACCCGTCGAACTGGAAGATCCGGCCCGCTCGGTTACTGAAGGTACGCGGCGGCCGTCCCGATGGGGGGAGTACGGTCGGCGGCAGTCCGGAAGCGACCCCAGCTCCCGCCACAACCGACACGGCCACACCTCCGGCCACGGTGGCCGTGACCGACACGACGGGCATCGTCATGCGGGTGCTGTTCGTGGGATGCCTGGCTGCACTGGCGGCGGCCTATGTCTACCGGGCGCCGCTGGGCATCGTCATCGACCGGGCGCATATCCATCAGACCCTGGGGGGCCACAGGCAGACGGCCCACTTCGACATCTACTACGATCGAAGCACCATTACAGACTGGAACATCGAGCTCATCGCGCGTGATCACGAGTATCAGCTCGACCGGATCATTAGCTACCTGGACGTGCCGCCTCCGGCGACGCGCATCGCGTCCTACATCTACGCCAATGCGGACCAGAAGAAAAGGCTCATGGGCGCCCGGCACACGTCCATCGAGCGCCCGGGGTCGGATGAAATGCATCTCAACAACGCGGCGTTTCCCCATCCCGTGGTGAAGCATGAACTGGTCCATGTCGTGTCCGCCGCTTTCGGGAACGCGCTCTACGGCGGCAGCTACTGGATCGGATTCCACGAGGGCCTGGCCGAGGCGGTGGACTGGCAGGACGCCCCCATGAATCCCCACGAGTGGAGCCGCGCCATGCGCGAACTGGGCCTTGCGCCGCCAATGGAGAACCTGCTCAGCATGACGGGATTCTGGACGGCCGCGTCCTCGCGCAGTTATACGCTCTGCGGATCCTTCGTGCGCTTCCTGATCGAGCGCTATGGCCTGCCCGCGTTCAAGCAGGCCTTTCCCACGGGCGCCGTGGAGGAAGCCTACGGGCGGACGACGGCGGAACTGATCGCCGAGTGGGAAACCTTCGTGGATGGCATTCAGCTACGGGAAGACCAGCTCCGCACCGCCCGCCAGCGGTTCATTCGTCCCGCCATTTTCCGGCGGCGCTGTCCCCACGAGGTGGCCGCGCTCAGCGACCGGGCCTGGCAGGCCTACAGTGCGCGCCGGTATGCGGACGCCGTGCGTGACTTCGACCGCGTGCTTGAGCTGGAGCCTGAAAACCCCTCGGCCCTGAGAGGTCTGCTTTACGGGACCTATAGGCTGGGGAACTACGACCGGACCGAGTCGGCGGCCCGGCTGATCGAACGTCCGGACCAGACCGTCGGGCTGCTGGCGGACGCCCACCTGATCCGCGGCGATTCGGCCTGGGAGACGGGAAGGCTTGACGAAGCCAGGCTTAGCTGGGAAGCGGTCGTGGACCTGCAGGCGTCGGAAGCCATGTCGCGCGCCGCGTCCCTGCGGATGGAAGTGATGGACCGGGAATCGATCCGGGACGCGGTCATGGCCTACCTGACCGCCGTGAGCGGCCATTGGCGCCTGGTCCTGGCCGTCCGGGACGCCGGCGATCTTGCGCCGGACTACGGGGCGGGCTTCTACCTCATAGGCCGCTGGCTGTTCCTCTCCGGGTCCTACGAACAGGCGTTGACGTATCTGGCCAAAGCGGATGCGCTTGGCCTCCCGGACAAACTCGTGCGACAGGAAAGCCTGCGCCTTGAAGCCATGTCGCACTTCTACCTGGAGGATTACGAGCAATCGGCCGAGACCTTCGGACGCCTGGCGACGCTGGCCGGCTCAGACGGCGCAGCCGGGAAATGGGAAGACTGGATTGACCGATGCCGGTGGAACCAGGAAATTGAACCGGAAGTTCTCAACCGTTAATTGTTACATGTAGCGCGCCTTGAGGCGAAAAACCCGCAACGAACCGCTTGTTGAGATGCCACGGGATCATGCGGGCTTGCTGAGGGGCGTTACCATCCCGATATGGACTGGTTCAGGATCTCCTCGGCCATTTTGTCGATTGCGGATTCGATGGCCGGCTCCCGGTCGGTTTCCGTACCCGTATCTATCGCGTAGTCGCCGAAGGTCCGCAGCTGCCTTTCTTCCCAGATCACTTCCTTCTTGTCCACGGTTTCAAAACGCACGTCCACCACGATCCACAGGCGGACTTCCCGGGCTGTCGTGCCCTCGGAGAACGCCACGGATTCTTCCTGTACGTCGGTGATCACGCCGATGATCGCCGCGTCCGCCTGCCGTATCCCCACGATCCGGTACTCGCCATTGGTGAGAAACTGCTCGATGACGGTATCCGTCAGGGTCTCGTGGATCTCTGCTTCCACCGTGGCGTTTTCGAAGAGCGGAATTACGATGTTTCGAATGTCCCCGGCACGCGATCCCTGTGAAGTGGAGTAGTAGCAACCCATCGTCGCCATGAAGACGCAAAGAAACGCGATCGGAAAGACGCCGGAACTATGCCGTGGTCTCATCATGCCGTTCTCCTGAATGCTGTGATTCGGTCTCTGGCGCGGCGCATACACTGTATGTGCGTTAGTCCTCGAATGCGTCTCGTTCACTGTATGTGCTTTAGTCCTCGGGCGTGGCGCATCCTCAGTACATACGTTTCAGCTCGATGCCGCGGTAGTAGTGCTTCAGGATCCTGTCGTGCTTGTACCCCTGCCTGGCCATCCCGATGGCGCCCATCTGGCACATGCCGATTCCATGGCCGTATCCGCCGCCTTCCGCAACGACGGTGTTTTGCCGGAACTTCAGGTCGAACTTCGTGCTGCGGAGCATCGGCTGGCCCTGGACCGGCCGCCGCAGGGCGGAACGTATCCTGTCGCCGCGTAGTGTCGTCGTGCCGTGGTTCGATTTGATCTCGAGCAACTGGACGCGCCCGGTAGGGGACCGTTCTTTAATGTCGATATCGCGTAGGGAAAACTCACCACGCTTGCGCGGGTCCAGGCCGGGCAACCTTGTGGCCAGGATGTTCTCCAGTGTTTTCTTGTTCCATTCCACGCGCCATGTATAGACCGGCGAATGGCTGCAGAAGTCACCGGTCCCGCGTTCCCGGTCCCGCACGGAGCGCAGGTACGGTACGGGCTCGCCTCCCCAGGCGTCCACGATGGACTCAGTCTCGCCTGCGCAGGTCGAGGAGTATTGCGCGGCGATCGGTTTGCCTTCGTAGGTAGCGATCACTCCCCGGGTTTCCGCGATCGCCCGATCGGCTACGGGCCATTCCGCGCTGTAGCCGCGGTATACCTGGTCGGCGACGGTTCCGTACAGATCAAACCCCAGGTCTTTGCGTCTACCCAGGTTTGTCACGGTGTAGGTCCGGGCCGCTATGGCCTGAGCCTTCAACGCCTCGATGCCGTCTTCCTTCAGCTTGCCGATTTCGGGAGGGACGACTCCGCGCAGGTAATTCTCCACGTCAAGAATGTTCACGACCGTCAGCTTTCCGTTCTTGTTCGAAACCTCCATCGATCCGCGGTACTCGCGATCCGAGACCTTGATGCGTCCTTCCCGTGCGGTCGGGCTCGCCAGGATCGGACCGGTATACAGTCCCTGGGCGCCGCCGCCCGGGGCGGACACGTCGATCCACGCGCCTTTCGCCTGCATTTTCCAAGTCTGTCCGGGAGATGACGTTCCGATCACTTCTCCGCTGGACTGGTCCACGACTCTAACGCCGCCTGTTCCGGTCAGGCTTACCGAATCCCTGTTTACGAGCAATCCGACCCGGATCGCAGGGAGTTGGCCGGGCTTAAATGCCTCTGAAGGCGTGGCCGGGTCGGGTCGGCCGGAAGGCGTAGACGGGTCAGGCCGCCCGGAAGACGTAGGCGGAAGCGGTCTGCCGGCACATCCGGACATCACCAGGAACAGGACAAGGACCGGGAGCCATGCGCACCATCCGCGGATCCGTACCTGGACACCGGGGATTCGGGCTTCGATGTTTCCCCTGTCTACCACGTTATCTGTCGCGCGCGCGTGCATCAAGTAGGTTGTCCGCTCCAGTCTGCAGGTTGTCCGCTCCAGTCCGCGGGTAGTCCGCACCGATCTGCAGGATGTCCGTTCCATTCTTCATCAACCGGGCAGGCATATCTTCCCCAGCACCGCCGGCCGGTCCGCTCCCGTTGCCCCCGGCAGACTGCCCGGCCGGGCCCGGACGGTCCGGTCGGCGAGAATCGCGAAGGCCACGGCTTCCTTGGCGTCCGACGAAAGACCATGATCATCCGACGTCGTCACCTCGACGGGAGACAGGACCCCGGCGAGCCGTTCGAGCAGGAATCCGTTTTTTGCGCCGCCTCCGCTCACGATCATTTCGTCAAGGCGCGTGACCACGGGTTCGACGAACCGGCGGCATGCGTCCTCTATGGAACGAACGGTGATTTCCGTGACCGTCGCAAGCAGGTCTTCGGCCTTGAGCCCGGCCTCCCGTCCCGCGCGGACCAGGGACTCTACACAGGGGCCGCCGAACAACTCCCTTCCCGTGGACTTGGGCGGCGTTCGTTGGAAATAGGGCATGGCCAGGATGCTGTCCACGAGTTCTTCGGATGGCGTTCCACGCCGGGCGCCCGCACCGTCCCGGTCCATGGCCTGTCCGGTTTCCATCCAGGCAACGGCGTCGATCAGCATGTTGGCCGGCCCCGTATCGAAGGCCATGACCTCTTCGGGTTTCGGGTCCGCGGGCAGCACCGTGAGGTTCGCGATACCTCCCAGGTTCAGGAGTCCACGAGACTTCGCAGGGTGTTTGAAGAGCAGGTAGTCAACATAGGGCACAAGCGGAGCGCCCTGGCCGCCCCGGGCCACGTCCGCGGCGCGGAAGTCACCGACGGTCACCACGCCGGTACGTTGCGCGATCACCGAAGGATCGCCGATCTGCAGCGTCGCTCCCGTCTGTACGCCGAACCGCGCTGCCCGTTCGGGGCTATGGTGGACGGTCTGACCATGGGACCCGATCAGATCGACCTCCGCCATGGACAGTCCGGCGGACTCCGTCACGATGGCCGCCGCACGGGCAAAGAGCTCGCCCAGTTCGAAATGCAGGCGGCTGAGTTCGTCGATCCTGCCGGTCTCCGGATCGGAAACCTCCATCACCCGATCGCGCAGGCCGGGCGGAAAGTCTATCGTGTCGAAACCGAGCAACTCCGGGAAAAGTCCATCGTCCCTTTCGCGCAAGTGTATCAGGGCCGCGTCGATCCCATCGGCGGACGTTCCCGACATCAGCCCGATAATCCGGCGGTCGTGGGCGGTCTGGAATCCTGATAACACAATAGAATGGCCTTTGGGATCGCCTCGCGCGGCTGCTGCGGTCGTCGAATTCGCTGCTGAAATATGCTCCGCCACCCGCCAGATGTCAAGCCGGTTGGCTCAGGCCCGCCACGGTTCCAGACAACCCCCATATGGCGTCTGGATAACCTTAAGACGGCGGCTGATCAACCTTGAGACGGCGCCCGATCAACCCTCTTTCATGTCAAAATTCCATTGCCAAATGGCGCCTGTATCGTATTATAAACGGTAAACGACACATCCCCGATTGTTTTCCGGTTCTGCCTGCTCAGGGTCGATACCTTGTTCTACTATAAAGCAAAACGAGGAGGATACTCATGACACATTTGACACGGTTCCGTTGGATCGTCTATGGGGCTGCCGTCGCGCTGATCACGCAGTTCCAGGGCCAGGCGCTGGCCCAGAACCACGCGCCGAATCCGTACACCGAGGTAGAAGGCATCTGGGGCAAGCTGGGCGGTGACAGGACCTGGGGTTCCACGAGCGCGGTCTTCCCGGCCCAGGACGGCAGCGGGAACATCTGGGTGGCGGAAAGATGCGGCCAGAACTCCTGCGTCGGCAGAGAAGAGGTGCCGCCGATTCTGCTCTTCGACAGCGACGGCAATCTGCTGAAAAGCTTCGGCGCGGGCATGTTCGTCTGGCCCCACGGCATCTTCGTGGACTCGGAGAACAACGTCTGGGTGACGGACGCCCGGGGCGGTATCGGTATCGGACACCAGGTACACAAGTTCAGCGAGGATGGGGAGTTGCTGATGAGCCTGGGCATTGCCGGAGTCGCGGGCGAAGGGGACGGTATCTTCAACCAGCCCTCCGACGTCCTGGTGGCGCCTGACGGCAGCATTTTCGTGGCGGACGGCCACGGGTCCCGAGGAAACAACCGCATCGTCAAGCTGGCGCCGAACGGATCGTTCATCAAGGCCTGGGGCAAGACGGGACAGGCCTCCGGCGAATTCCGCGATCCCCACGCATTGGCCATGGACTCTCAGGGCCGGCTGTACGTGGGCGACCGGGGCAACGCCCGGCTCCAGATCTTCGACCAGGAGGGCGAATACATCGCCACATGGACCCAGTTCGGGCGCCCGAGCGGCCTCTTCATCACTGCGGACGACATGCTGTACAGCGCAGACTCAGAGTCGAACGCGACCTGGGGAGCCAACCCGGGCTGGAAACGGGGCATCCGAGTCGGCAGCATCCGGGACGGCGGCTTCGTGTCGGCCTTCATCCCCGATCCCGTGGTGGACGCCGATAACGCCGGGACGACCGGCGCGGAAGGCGTTGCCGTGGATGCCATGGGCAACGTGTACGGTGCGGAGGTCGGACCCCGCATGTTGAGGAAGTATGTGATTACCGGGGAGTAGACGCGCCCGGTTGGAGACGCTTCCGGTCGGAATTGGAGGCACGCCGTTCACAGGTGCGCCCATTATCCACGTCAATTTCAATGAACATAATCCATAGCTGTCCAAGACACCCCGGTGTACGTTAAAATCCCGCCGGGCAGCTGTCCGGAGTGCGGCATGCGTCTGGCCCCCGCGGAACAGGACCGGTTGGGTGGCGATCCAGCCACCACGACCACGCTAACCTCGAAAGTTGCGATATGGACGCGGATGGACAGTATGAGTCGGTTCCGGCCGGGCATACGGGCGCGGTCTATACCTGCCCGATGCATCCGCGCGTGCGCCAGACGCATCCAGGCTCCTGCCCGATATGCGGCATGGGTCTGGAGCTTGAATCCGCTGCGATGTCTGAGGAGGGTCCGAACCCGGAGCTAGTGGATTTCACCCGACGGTTCCGGGTCGGCGCGGCGTTGACGATCCCGCTCCTGGTCCTCTCGATGGGGCCGCTTCTCGGCCTGGGAGGAGTGCGCGAGGCGTTCGGCGAACGCGGGGCGCTCTGGATCGAACTGGTCCTTTGTACGCCGGTCGTGCTGTGGTGCGGACTGCCGTTCCTGGCGCGCGGCTGGACCTCGTTCCGCACGATGAACCTCAACATGTTCTCGCTGATCGCGATGGGCGTGATGGCCGCCTGGCTTTACAGCATGGCCGCCGTGCTGGCGCCCGGCATCTTCCCCGACGGCTTTCGGGACGCCGGGGGTCATGTCGGGGTCTATTTCGAAGCGGCGGCGGTGATCGTGACACTGGTGCTTCTGGGTCAGCTCATGGAACTCCGTGCCCGCCAGGGC
>JAJECR010000181.1 GCA_022821935.1 Candidatus Latescibacterota bacterium | reverse complement strand
ACTCGCGAGAAACATGCCTCCCGGTTCCAGCGTGTCGCTTAGCAACCGCTGGATCGGTTCGTGATTAGGCCTTTCATAAAGGATGTCCGAACCGATCACAATGGCGTACTTGCGGTCGAGGTCCGGGTTACGCCAGTCCAGGAAGCGGAAGGATACGCGTTCTTCCAGGCGATTCATTCGGGCATTGCACCGGGCGAAGGCCAGGGCGTCCTCTTCGTAATCGCACGCGGTAACCTCCAGGCCGGCTGCGGCCGCCGCGATGCCGGCCACGCCTATGCCGCAGCCCAGTTCGAGAATCTCCGATCCGGCGGGAGCGGGGTACTCGAAGAGGTGCCGGCCCAGTCCGATCGCCGAGGGCCAGATTTCCGCCCAGTAGGGCAGGCGTTCGTCTTCATCATAGCGTTCCGGGTCGATTTCGTCGATGAGCACATCGGGATCGCGCACCGCCAGTATGTCCAGGTTCACCCACTTGCCAATGGCGATGGACTTGAAGCAGACGTCGTAACGGCGGGCCAGCTCGGCGGGTGCGGCGAACGGTGGCATGGCCTTTGAACTTAAGGGAGATCGTCCCCGCGGTCAATCGAAAACAGGCTTGACACGGCGTGCCGGTCCGACTATCATAGTACGTTGTTCCGGCGACATAACTGTTGCCTGGTTTTTCGTTTTGACTGATACTTGTTCGACGCATCCGCAAAGCCGGATTGTTTCAAGATGGCGTATTAAGCGAGGAGACTCGTATGACCTACATTATCGCAGAGCCATGCATTGACGTAATGGACAAGGGCTGTGTCGATGTATGCCCGGTGGATTGCATTCACACGAAGGACGGCGAACGCATGCTGTACATCGATCCCGAAGAGTGCATAGACTGCGGCGCCTGCGAGCCCGAATGTCCGGTCGAGGCCATTTTCGCCGAAGAAGACACCCCGGATGAATGGCAGGAGTACATTCAGATCAACGCGGACTTCTTCAACGACTGACAGGTGTCCGGGCAAAGCGGACCGGGCGGCCCGGGCGCTCGCGCTGCCCGGGCGGTTCAGGCAGTCCGCACCGTCCAGGCGGCACGGCGCACCACACGCGCAACCCGCCCGGCGGGTAGGCCCGCCTTACAGCCTTTCATCGATCGATTCCCACCGAAGATGATCGCGTTACAGCCCGGGGCTGAATCACAGCCCGGGGCCGAATAGGTATTCGTTACATACCGCTTCGGCTCTGCCATGGCCAGCCGGGCGGCGGCCGGCGTCGTTAAAGACGCGAAATCATCGTACATTGCATCCCCTGACGCACGTAAAGCGGCACTAAGCCGCCCCGCAAATTCACGGTAACGGTCTCCATTCATGAAGACACGCACCGTAAAGAACTTCCTGCTCGCCCTGTCCTGTCCCAAGCGCACCGGTCTGATCTACACGGTGACCCGCTGGCTGGCGGAACAGGGATGTCACGTCATCGAAAGCGATACGTACATAGACCCGTTCAGCGAGCGGTTCTTCATGCGCGTGCATTTCGGCGGCAAGGTCACCCTGGGTTCCCTTTGGCGGACCTTCGCGCCCCTGGCGGAGCAGTTGGAAATGCAGTGGGACCTGTCGGCCGACGATACCCGGCCCCGGGCGCTGATCATGGTCTCGCGGGAACTGCACTGCCTGCTGGACCTGCTGAACCGAACGCGCATGGACAAGCTTCGGCTGGATATTCCACTGATCATCTCCAACCACGCGGATGCCGGGCAACTGGCGAAGGAGTCGGGCATCGCCTTTCTGCACCTGCCGGTCTCCCCGGAAAACAAGGAGGAGCAGGAGGAACGCCTGATCGACGAGATCGAGGAGAACAATATCGACTTCGTCGTGCTGGCCCGGTACATGCGGATCCTCGGCCCCGAGGTCTGCGAGAGGATGGCGGGGCGCATCATCAACATCCACCACTCCTTCCTGCCCGGATTCAAGGGCGCCCGCCCCTACCACCAGGCCCATGAGCGCGGGGTGAAGCTGATCGGCGCCACCGCCCACTACGTGACGGCCGACCTCGACGAGGGCCCGATCATCGAGCAGGACGTGGAAGCCGTGACCCATCGCATGTCGCCGGCGGAACTGACGGCGGTGGGGCACGACATCGAACGCATCGTGCTTGCGCGGGCCGTGCTCTACCATATCCAGCGACGCGTGCTGATCAACGGTCGCCGTACAGTCGTGTTCAGGTGATTGTGCGGAGTTAAAGTTGCCCGGGCCGGGCGGGCCGGGGATTAAGGACGGCCGCACTCGATGCGTCGGAAATAGCGGAGCGATTTCGCGAACTCAGGCGTACTGGTCCATCAGGGCGTCGATGGTCGCCTGCTCGTCGCCGTAGGCCTTGGCGTACACGTCCTGCAGCTTGTCGGTATAGGTGCGGTACTGTTCCTGGAAGAACACACCGCTGTGGAATACGCCCTCGCCCACCTCTTCCATGGCCTTGTCGATCGCCTTGATCCGGTCGCCGGTGTCCCAGTCTTCCGGCAGCGGTAGGAAGGACTCTTTCCACGGGTCGTAGGTGTTGTAGAAAGTGGGGCAGGGACTCATGGCGTGGACAAAGGCGAATCCGGGGTGATCGAGTCCCCGGCCGATGGTTTTCGCCATTTCCGTCGCCTGGCTCGAGAAGGTGCGCGAGACGAAACTGCAGCCGTATACGATCACCATGGCCAGGATGTTCAACTGGCCTTCCAGCACCCCTTCGTAGGGCGCCATCTTCGGCATGGATACGCTGCGCCGCAGCGCCTGCATCCCCGTGGGCGTGCTGGGCGACGGCTGGCCCTTGGTCAGCCCGTACACCTGGTTATCCATCACGATATAGGTGATATCCTGGTTGCGGCGCACGGCATGGGGCACGTGGCCGCCGCCGATGGCGAACCCGTCGCCGTCTCCGCCGACAGCGATGACCGTCAGATCGGGATTGGCCGCCTTGACACCCTGGGCAGCGGGAAGCGCCCGACCGTGCACCACGTGCAGGCCGTAGGCGTTGACGAATTCAGGCAGGCGGCCGGAACAGCCGATGCCCGACACGATGACCACGTCCTTCGGGTCCAGGTTGCGTTCGGCTAGGGCGCGCTGCAACGCGGCAAGCACACCGAAATCTCCGCACCCGGGACACCACGTGGGCTTGACTTCGCTGCGGTAATCCTTGAGCGTTCGCTTTGGGGCCTGCCTGGTCTGCTTGGCCTGACTAGCCTCTTCGGCCTGTTCCGGCGCCCCGGTTTTTGCGGTGTCGGCCGCAGGGACTTCAGCCATACTGCAGCACTCCTTCGATGTATTCCTCTATTTCGCCCGCCTTGAAGGGCAGCCCTGTAATGATGTTAAACCGCTGCAGTGAAACGGCCAGACGGCCCTGCAGGTAATTTGCGAACTGCCCGCTGGCGTTCAGTTCCACCACCGAGACCACCGGGATGGACTCGATGAAGGCGCGGGCTTCTTTCTCCGGCAGGGGATGCAACATCTTGAAAATCAGGGCGGCGACCTTGTACCCCTTTGCCAGGGTCCGGTCCAGGGCTTCCAGTATGGGCCCTTCCGACGACCCCCAGCCGATCAGCCCGAGCTGGGCGTCCTCCGCGCCGTACCGCTGCACGAATCCGGGCTCGTTCACCGCGGATTCGATTTTCTGATGCCGCTTTTCGGTCATGCGGATATGGGCTTCCGGCGA
>JAJECR010000003.1 GCA_022821935.1 Candidatus Latescibacterota bacterium | reverse complement strand
GTCATTCCATAGCCTGTGCTGTCCTGTAACTTTCGATGCGGCAGGGAGAAACATCCGATATGGCCGAGGGCATGCCCCCGCAGTACGACCCCGGAACCGTTGAACGGAAATGGTACGCTTTCTGGGAAGAAAACCAGTTCTTTCACGCCGACCCGGCTTCGGACAAACCGCCCTACACTATCGTCATACCCCCTCCGAACATTACCGGGATACTCCATCTCGGCCATGTGCTGAACAATACAATCCAGGATATCCTCGTGCGCTTCAAGCGCATGCAGGGCTTCGAAACGCTCTGGATGCCCGGCTCGGACCATGCCGGAATCGCCACGCAGGTCGTGGTGGAAAGAATGCTTGCCGAGAAGGGCGTAGACCGGGAAGAAATGGGCCGGGAAGCCTTCGTGGATGAAGTGTGGAAGTGGCGGGAGCAGTACGGGGACACCATAGTCCGGCAGCTGAAGCAACTCGGTTGCTCCTGTGACTGGCCCCGCGAGCGCTTTACTCTGGACGAAGGCCTGTCCAGGGCCGTGACCACGGTGTTTGTCTCTCTTTTTGAAAGAAAGATGATCTACCGGGGCCATCGCATCATCCACTGGTGCCCCCGGTGCAACACCGCCCTGTCCAACGAAGAGGCCGTACCCCGGGACGAGCAGGGAAGCCTGTGGCATATCCGGTATCCCCTGGAAAGCCGGGACGGATGGATCAGCATCGCCACGACGAGGCCCGAGACCATGCTTGGCGATACGGCCGTAGCCGTCCATCCGGACGACGAACGCCACGCGCACCTGGTGGGCGAACGGGTAAAACTGCCCCTGACCGACCGTACGATCCCGATCATTGCCGACGGCGAGCTGGTCGATCCGGAATTCGGCTCGGGCGCCGTGAAAGTCACGCCGGCCCATGATTTCAATGATTTCATGCTGGGAAACAGGCACGGCCTCGACCAGATCGTGATCATGGACGGGAACGGCGTGATGAACGAAGAATCCGGTCCCGCCTACCAGGGCATGGACCGGATGGACTGCAGGCGGAAGGTCGTGAAAGACCTCGAGGATCTCGGCCTGCTCGAGCACGTCGATGGACACGTCCACGCCGTCCGCCGCTGCCAGCGTTGCGACACCGTCCTCGAACCCCGCCTGTCCAGGCAGTGGTTCCTCAAAACCCGTCCCATGGCTCAGCGGCTCCTCCGTGCGCTGGACGAAGACGGTTTGCCGCGGTTCACTCCGGAGCACTGGGAGAAAACGTACCGGCACTGGCTCGAAAACATCGAGGACTGGTGCCTGTCGCGTCAACTCTGGTGGGGACACCGCATACCGGTATGGTACTGCTGCGCGTGCGGGCGGGAGCACACGGGATTGGAGGCACCGAAACAGTGCGCCGCGTGCGGCCACGGCGAACTGCGCCAGGACGAAGACGTGCTGGATACGTGGTTTTCGTCGGCCCTGTGGCCCTTTTCGACCATGGGCTGGCCCGAACGGACCGCGGAGCTCAGGACTTTCTATCCCACTTCTACGCTCGTCACAGGCCACGATATCCTGTTTTTCTGGGTCGTGCGCATGATGATGATGGGCTATACGTTCATGGAAGACCGCCCCTTTGACGACGTGTATCTCAACAGCCTGGTAAGGGATATCGGGGGGCGTAAGCTGAGCAAATCGCTGGGCAACTCACCCGATCCGCTCGAGGTCATGGATACCTACGGCACCGACGCGCTGAGATACGCGTTGATGCTCATTGCGCCTCACGGCCAGGATCTGCTTTATTCCAACGAGAAGGTGGAATCAGGACGGAACTTCGCAAACAAGCTATGGAACGCCGCGCGGCTCGTCCTCATGCACCAGAAGCAGCCCGACACGGGGCCGCTGAATCCCGTAAACCTCTGGGACCGTTGGATTCTGTCAAGACTCTCGCAGGTCGTGGAACAGGTGACGCGTTCCCTGGAACAGTATGCTTTTCACGAAACGGCTCTGCTGCTCTACGACTTTTTCTGGCATGACTACTGCGACTGGTACCTGGAAGTGATCAAGCAACGGCTGTACAACGAAGACGATGTCGACTCGGGTGACCAGGCCCGGCGTACGGCCCTGCTGGTGCTGGAAGAAACCTTGCGGCTGTTCCATCCTTTCATGCCCTTCATTACCGAAGAAATCTGGCAGGAACTGAACCGGCTGAGACCAAAAGAAGATGGGGCGCCGGCCAGTATTGTCATATCGCCCTGGCCCGAAGCGGAACCGGACCGGATCCGGGAAGACGCGGTGCGCGATGTGCTTTCCGTTCAGGAACTAGTCGGGGCCCTGCGCGGCGTTCGCGCCGACTTCAATGTGCATCCCAACCACGAAATGACGGTTTTCTGCCGGTCCGGCAATGCCGGACTGAAGCGAGTCCTTACGGACCAGGCGGACACGGTCCGGGCACTATGCAGGAGCGTCCTCGTGTTCGCGGACGAAGAAACGGTACGACCTGCCGGCTGCGCATCCGGTGTGCTCCGGGACATGGAGTTCCACGTTCCCCTCAGCGGCCTGATCGACCTGGAAATCGAAACGGAACGATTGTCCAGGGAACGGAACCGGGTCGAGCAGGAGTTGAACAAGGTCCGCAAGCGCCTCTCGAATGGTCAGTTTCTTGAAAAAGCGCCGGCAGAGGTCGTCGAGAAAGAAAAGAAAAAACAGCAGGACTACGCGGACATGATCGGCAGACTGAATCGCAATCTCGAAATGATTTGTGCAGGATAAGCGTCTTGTACTATATTGACTTACACGCCCACAGCGACTGCTCGGACGGTGTCCATTCCCCGGAAGAACTCGTTACGAAAGCCCGCGGCGCAGGTTTGCGCGCCCTGGCTATCACGGACCACGACGCGGTGGACGGGGTCGAACGGGCTCAGCGGGTTTCGCCACACGACCTGGAGATCGTACCGGGCGTGGAACTCAGTGCGCGGGAAGGCGCTTCGGACGTGCACATCCTGGGTTACTGTTTCGATCCCGCAAACGAGGAGTTGCTTGCTTACCTGGAGACTTTCAGGTCGCACAGGTTGAACCGGGCGAAGCGTATCGTGCAGAAGCTCAACGACCTGGGAGTCGCCCTTGAGCTGGAGTCGGTGATTGCCCATGCGCAGGACGGACGAACCAGCATAGGCAGACCGCACATCGCCCGTGCCTTGCTGGAAGGCAACCAGGTCGAATCGGTACAGGACGCCTTTACCCGGTACCTGGGCAATCACGCACCCGCTTACGTGCCCAAGGCCTATTTCGCCGTAGAGGACGCGATCGAGATCATACACAAGGCCGGTGGCGCGGCGGTGCTGGCCCATCCGGGCTCCCTTCGGCGGGACGAGCTGATCCCCGCTTTTGTCGAGTGCGGACTAGACGGCCTGGAGGTCATCCATCCGGACCACAGCGAAACCGTTCGTCGCAGTTACGGACAACTGGCTTCAAAGTACGGATTGGTTGCAACCGGAGGTTCGGACTATCACGGACCGATGCCGGACCGGTGCGGCCTGGGTGGCATGAAGGTGCCTCATCGCCATCTGGCCGATTTGAAACGAAGGCTGGCTTAGGTCCAGCCGGAATTTATGCGTCAGGTCCATTGTTTTCGAAGGGATTAAGGAGAGGAAAATGCGTTTATCCCTGCCGAATTTCTTTTCCAATGACATCGGCATCGATCTGGGTACCGCCAATACGCTCGTCTATGTGCGCGGCAGAGGCATCGTGATCAACGAACCTTCCGTGGTGGCCGTCAACACAAAGACCGGGAAAGTCGTCGCCGTCGGGGCCGAGGCTAAAGTCATGCTCGGCAGGGAACCGCCCGATCTCAAGGCGCACCGGCCGTTACGCGACGGCGTGATCGCCGACTTCGAGTACACGGAAGCCATGATCCGGTACTTCATACGCAAGGTACTCAAGAGTTCGTTCTTCATACGGCCTCGCGTCGTGGCGTGTATACCTTCCGGGGTGACCGACGTCGAAATGAGGGCGGTTCGGGATTCGGCTGAGCGAGCCGGAGCCAAGGAAGTGATGTTGATATCCGAACCCATGGCGGCCGCGATCGGTTGTTCTTTGCCCGTGGAAGAGCCGATAGGGAGCATGATCATCGATATTGGCGGCGGGACCTCGGAGATCGCCGTGATCTCCCTTGGCGGGATCGTGACGGCGAAGTCGATACGCATCGGCGGCGATGAAATGGACGAGGCGATCATCAACCACATGAAAAACGACTGCAACCTTCAGATCGGTTTCAACATGGCAGAACAGATCAAGTGGAAACTGGGATCGGCCTATCCCGTGTTTGACAAGGAACAGGAAATGACGGTCAAGGGGCTCGATCTGATTGATCGGATACCCCGTTCCGTCCTGGTCGACTCCCTGGCGATTCGCAGGGTACTATCGCAGCCGCTCGACGGGGTGATCATGGCGGTGCGGCAGACACTGGAATCGACGCCCGCGGAACTGGCGGCCGACATTATCGATCGCGGCATCGTCATTAGCGGCGGCGGGTCCCGGCTTCCCGGCCTGGACAGGCAGATCACCAAGGAGACCAAGCTGCCGGT
>JAJECR010000178.1 GCA_022821935.1 Candidatus Latescibacterota bacterium | reverse complement strand
GAACCAGGCCTGGACAGACGATATGTTTGTCGATACGTTCGGAATCGAGCTGGCCGCCGGCAGGTTCTTCGACCGCGCGTTCGTCGCCGACTGGTACCGCGCGGGCGGCGGGACGGTATTGAACGAGGCCGCCGTTACCCGGCTGGGTTACGGTTCCTCAGAAGAAGCCCTGGGCAGTCATCTGGACTGGGTGTTTGACGAGCGACACGGTTTCGACGAGGAAACCGCGGAACTGCGCAGTATCGTCGGAGTCGTGAAAGACTTCCATTACGCCTCGTTGCATGAACCCATAGAACCTCTCGTACTCTTTCCGGAGTCGGACGGCAACCACGTGGTCATCAGCATCGTCGACAACCAACTTTCGGAAGGCCTGTCGGCAATCGAGGAGGCATGGCGTGATATAAACCCGGACTTCGCCTTCGAGTACTTCTTCGTGGAAGATACCCATACGCGCCTCTACGAAGCCGAACAACGCTTCGGCAGGATATTCGTCAGTTTCGCCGCGCTGGCCGTGTTCATTGCCTGTCTGGGGCTCTTCGGCCTCGCTTCTTTCGCGGCGGAACGGCGTACGAAGGAAATCGGAGTGCGGAAGGTCCTGGGCGCGTCCACGCGGAACCTGTTCGGGTTGCTTTCAAACGAGTTCGTCCGGCTGGTGATCCTGGCCAATGTGTTCGCCTGGCCGCTGGCCTACATTGCCATGAGCCGATGGCTGGACAATTTCGCCTATCGGATCGACCTGGGTTGGACGACCTTCATTCTGGCCGGCGCGCTTGCCATGGCCATTGCGATGGCGACGGTCAGCTACCAGGCCGTGAGAACGGCCACGGCCAATCCGATCGAGTCGTTGCGGACCGAATAGAAGCGTTGGTTCTCGATACCGCCGCTCGTAATTCATGGCTTAAAGATCGATTTGGACATCCCATGCTCAGAAACTACTTCACCGTGGCCCTCCGTCACCTGAACCGGCAAAAGGGCTATTCCGTCATAAACGTCATGAGCCTGGCGCTGGGAATCGCGTGCTGTCTTCTCATCGTCCTGTACGTTCGCGACGAGCTGAGCTACGACCGGTATCACGACAAGGCGGAGCGGATCTACCGCGTGGTCACCGATGAACGTCAGGGAGACCAGGTCTCGCGCGCGGCGGATGTTCTGCTTCCCACGGTTACGTTCATGCGGAACGAGTTTCCCGAGGTCGACGAATCGGTACGTTTCGTTCCTCCCGGGAACGCGTGGATGGTAAGGTACGGCGACAAGGGATTCTACGAAAGGTCCTTTTACCTGGCGGATTCCACGGTCTTCGACGTGTTCGCCGTCCCCCTGGTTACCGGCAATCCACGGACCGCGCTCTCGGGAAACAACAGGGTGGTCCTTTCCGAATCCATCGCGCGAAAGTACTTCGGCGACGAGAATCCCATGGGGAAGATCCTGATCGCCGAAGGGACGTTCCATCTCGAGGTGACGGGGATCATGCGGGACCTGCCGTCCAATACGCACCTGGGATTCGACATACTCGCATCGTTTCGTATACAGGAAGCCTACTCGGACCGGACGGTCGACGATTGGGGCTGGCGCCGGGCCCACAGCTACGTCCTGCTGCAGGAAGGCGCCGACCCGGCTGAACTGGAAGCCAAGCTGCCCGCCTTCGTCCAGAAGCACCTGGGAAGCCGCTACGACAATGACGAGGCATCGCTGACCCTCAGCCTGCAGCCGGTCATGGATATCCACCTTCATTCCCACCTGGAAACCGAACTGACCCCCAACAGCGACATATCGTACGTATACCTGTTCATTGCCGTCGCGGCCTTTATCATCCTGATCGCCTGCATCAATTACATGAACCTGGCCACGGCGAGATCCGCGGGGCGCGCCCGGGAAATCGGGCTGCGAAAAGTCTTCGGGGCCGGCCGCGGCCAGGTGGCGCGGCAATTCCTCGTCGAGTCGCTGACCATGACCGGGCTGGCGGTATGCCTTGCCCTGATCATCGCGGTGATCACCCTGCCTTGGTTCAACATGCTCACAGGCAAGGCAATGGGGCTCGATGCGGGCACGACGTGGTTCGCCGTGGGAGCCTCCGTGCTCATCGGCCTATTGATCGGATGCGTCTCGGGCAGTTATCCCGCACTTTATCTATCCAGTTTCGCGCCGATAGAAACCGTAAAGGGTATGCTGTCCACCGGCGCGGGCAATGCGCGGTTGAGAAGGCTCCTGGTCGTTGGCCAGTTCGTCATATCGATAGCTCTCATCATCTGTACCGGGATCGTCTACAGCCAGCTCGAATATATCCGCGCGAAGAACATGGGGCTCAACACGGACCAGGTCATCGCGGTTCCACAGACCTTCCAACCAGTAATTGACAAGACACGGTCGTTCAAGCAGCGCGTGCAGGCGAGCCCGCACGTCGTAAGCGTCTCCGCCACCTTCACCCTACCGGGTCACAAATACCCGGTAATCCCCCTCACTATCCGTAAATCAGGCGAAGATGAAGCGGACAAAATCGAACTCTACCAGGCGTGGACGGATGCGGACTTCGCCGAAGTGCTCGGTATCGAACTGCTCGCGGGCAGATACTTCGACAGTTCGTTTACGAGCGATTGGATAGGATCCGGTTCGACTGTACTGAACGAGGCCGCGGTAAAAAGACTAGGATATGATTCGGCGGACGCGGCCGTGGGTATGACATTCGAACGCCTCATGGAGGAACGGCAGGGGTGGGAAGAAGAAGGCAAAACCCAGCATTCGATCGTCGGCGTGGTGAGGGATTACCACTACGCGTCGCTGCATGAACCGATCGGACCCCTGGTCCTCTTTCCGGATCACGAGGGCGGTCATGTGTTGATTAAAGTCGATACCGGGAACCTGGAGGAAGGACTGGCCGCGATCCAGGAAGCCTGGCAGGAGGTAAACCCGGATTTTGCCTTCGAATACACGTTCGTAGACCAGACCTTCGCCCGGTTGTACGAGTCCGAGCAACGCTTCGGGCGGGTCTTTGTCACCTTTGCCGCGCTGGCGGTCTCGATCGCCTGCCTGGGGCTTTTCGGACTCGCCTCTTTCACCGCGGAAAGGCGTACAAAGGAGATCGGGGTGCGCAAGGTGCTTGGCGCCACCGTCCCGAACCTCCTCCGCCTGCTGTCCAACGAGTTTTTCTGGCTCGTAGTCGTGGCCAACGTGATCGCCTGGCCCATCGCTTACGTTGCCATGACCCGCTGGCTGACCGGTTTCTCGTACCGCGTCGAGATGGGCTGGGCGACCTTTATCCTCGCCGGCTTCCTCGCCATGGCGATCGCCCTGCTCACCGTGGGATACCAGGCCGTGCGCGCCGCCACGGCCAATCCGGCCGAGTCCCTGCGAAGCGAGTAGCAGGCGTCTGTTACATCGCCAATGGTACCCCGCCATGAGCGTGACCGGAGATATGTATGTTCCGCGACTACTTCACGATAGCCATCCGCCACCTGAACCGCCAGAAGGACTATTCGTTCATCAACGTGATGAGCCTGGCGCTTGGTATCGCGTGCTGCCTCCTCATCGTGCTCTACATCCGCGATGAGTTGAGCTATGACCGGTACCATGAGAAGGCGGACCGCATCTATCGCGTGATTTCCGAAGAGCGTGACGGCGATGTGGTTGTCCGGACTGCCGAAGTCATGATGGCCACGGTCAAGTTCATGCGCGAAGACTTCCCCGAAGTGGAAGACATGGTCCGTTTCATCCCGCCCGGTAACGCCTGGATGATCAAGCACGGGGACAAAGGGTTCTACGAACGAAACTTCTACCTGGCCGACTCGTCGGTCTTCAACGTTTTTAACGTTCCGCTTCTGGCGGGCGATCCCCGGTCAGCCCTGGCCGGAATCGACAAAGTCGTGCTGTCCGAGTCCATTGCCCGGAAATACTTCGGCGATGAGAATCCCATCGGGAAGATCCTGGACGCCGAGGGGTCCTTTCATTTCGAGGTGACCGGCGTCATGCGGGACCTGCCGGGCAATACGCATCTCGGGTTCGACAT
>JAJECR010000081.1 GCA_022821935.1 Candidatus Latescibacterota bacterium | reverse complement strand
GGTCCTTTTACGAAGCCTCTCCGAAATCCCGGGGAGGCTTTCCGTGTTTTGATGCCATGAACTGGATCGATATCGCCATAGTGATTCTCGTCGTCTACCAGATGGTAGCCGGCTATCGCAAGGGTTTCGCCGGAAGCCTGCTGGACCTGGCGGGAATCGTCGCGGCCGCGGTTCTGTCACTGACCCAGTTCGGCATGATGTCCGACCTCCTGGGTCGCGTGACCGGCGTTTCTTCCGGGTGGCTGCACTGGTTCAGCCTGTTCGCCTGCCTGATTCTGTCGCTCGCGCTGGTCAACGCCCTGACCGGCGCGGCCGGTCGGTCGGTCCGGGGCGCTTCGAAGTCCCTCCTGAACCGCGTGAGCGGATTGCTGCTTGGCGGTGGGCGGGGATGCGTCATCGCAAGCCTGCTGCTGATCCTGTATGTATTCATACCGTTCTCCGGTACGGACAGGGTGCAGCTTGACCGATCGTCCCTTGCGCCAGGGATCCTGTCCATCGTCCCGGCCATCGTCGATTCCGTAATGAACCGTGTCGACCCTGGTTCTCCGCCTCTCATGGACGAACTGGAACGTTACCTCCGTTTCACGCAGCGGACCGGAACGCTGGCCGATAGCGGCCGACCGTGCGGATCGACGGCCGAAGCCGTATACTGCGCATATTCCGCTTATCCCACGCCCGTGGACCGGTCCGGGTAGCTGGACTGGTGACAGGAACGAACATGAAACCCGGAATCCCTCCCCATACGCTGAATGTACTGGAATTCGACGCCGTGAGGACCATGGTGTCGGAAAGGACGGTTTCCGCCTCGGGAGATCTACGGGCCATGAGCCTGGAACCGGGCAACGACATCGTCGTGATCCGGAAGAACCTGCAGACCGTCACCGAGATGCGCGGGTTCCTGGACAAAGACGAAACCGTTCCCCTGCGGGGCATCAAGGACATCGGCGAGGCCCTGGACCAGGCCGGCGTCGCCGGCGCCAAGCTGGAACCACAGGCGCTTCTGGACGTGGCCGACACCCTACGGGTAAGCCGCCTCATGCGGACATTCGGCCAACGGCTCCGAGACGGTTCAGCGGTCCCCCACGTCAGGTCCCTCACCGCCGGCCTGGGGGATTTCCAGGAGATCGAGACCTCCATCGGGCACGCGATCGACGCCGACGGGAATATACGCGACCAGGCCAGTTCCGCGTTGCGCCGGATCCGCTCGGATCAGCAGACCACGCGGGAACGCGCGCGAAACTGGCTGCAGCGGTTCATTCAGTCCGAGACCGGGGGACGGGCGCTGCAGGACCCGGTAATAACCATGCGGGACGGGCGGTACGTGGTCCCCGTACGCATGGATCACCGCGGCCAGGTGCAGGGCGTGGTCCATGACCAGTCCGCCAGCGGCGCCACGGTTTTCATCGAACCCATGGGCGTCGTGGAGTTCAACAACCGGCTTCGGGAACTGATCGTCGAGGAAGCACGCGAGATCGAACGCGTGCTGTTGACGCTGACCGACCAGGTACACGGGCAGGTAGAGGCCATAGCCGTATCCTACGGGCTCCTGGGGCAACTCGACTTCTATCACGCCGCGGCCCTGCTGTCCCGCGACCTGCGGGCGGCGCCGCCGCGGTTGAATACCGACGGGCGCATCGTCCTGCGCAATGCCCGGCATCCCATCCTGCACCTGTCGGACCAGTGCGAATCCGTCGTCCCGCTGGACCTTGAAATCGGCGGAAACGCGAATACGCTCGTGATTACCGGTCCCAACATGGGCGGCAAGACGGTCGCCCTGAAATCGATCGGGATCATGACCATGATGGCACAGGCCGGGTTGCACATACCGGCGGACGACGACACCGAAATCGCCGTGTTCAACACCATCTTCGCGGACATCGGGGACGAGCAGTCGATCGAGGCGAGCCTGAGCACCTTCTCGGCCCACCTGGGACACATCCGGACCATCCTTGCGGCCGCCGATGAAAACACCCTGGTACTCCTCGATGAACTGGGCGCCGGCACGGACCCTTCGGCGGGCGCCGCCATGGGCATGGCCATCCTGGAGTCGCTCACCCTGCGGGGGACCGTCACGGCGGCCACGACCCATTTCGACGCGCTCAAGGACTTCGCCTCGCGAACCGAGGGGGTCGAAAACGGTTCGATGGTCTTCAACGTGGAAACCCTCACGCCGGCATACCAGTTCAGACAGGGGATCCCGGGCGCCAGCTACGCCATCGAGATCGGGAGCCGGATCGGCATGCCCGAAGACGTCCTCGAGCGGACCTCCCGGTTCATGGGTACCGCCGAGCGGCGGCTGGACGAAGTCATCATGGAAGTGGACCGGAAGCACGAAATGCTCCTCGGCGCGCAGGAACAGGCTGAGAAACTCCGCGATGAACTGAACGCCCTGAAACAGCACTACGAAAACCAGATCAACTCCTACAGACAGAAAGAACGCGACACGATCGCTTCCGGCCGGGAGAAGATGGATCGGTTGCTGAGCGAGGCCCGGACCGCCGTCGACCACGCGGTGGCCGGCGTCCGCCGGGAACAGGCCGCGTCCAGGGTTGTCGAGGAAGCCCGCGATACGATCCGGGACCAGCGCGCGCTGCTGCAGGACATGCTCGATTCCATGGATGCGGATACCTCCGCCGCCGATCCCGGCGTCCCCGGTTTCGGACCGGGCGGACCGGGCGGACCAGGCGGACCGGAAACACCCGGGCAGTCCGTTTCGGTCGGCGACAGGGTTTGGGTGGAATCCCTTCGGCAGGCGGGCAAGGTGCTCCAGGTCCAGGGCGACCGGCTGCGCATCCAGACCGGAAGGATGGAGATCACGGCGCGCCGGTCCGAGGTCAGTCTTCACGAACCGGATATGGCATCAACCGGCGGAAATCCGGCGAGTCCCGTCAAAGTACAGGTGGACCGGCCCCGCGTTCCCCTTTCGGAACTGGATGTGCGGGGTTACCGCGCCAGGGAGGCCGTCGACGCCGTGGACCGATACATTGATCAGACCGCCCTTGATGACCTCAACGAAATACGTATACTGCATGGTAAGGGCACGGGTGCCCTGAGCAGCGCAATCCAGGAATTCCTGCAACACCACCCCCTCGTCAAATCATCCTATTTCGCCGAGCAGCGGGACGGGGGCACCGGGGTGACCATCGTGGAGATGAAAGAGTAAGCGCGGGCCGAGTAACGGTGCCGCGGTGACACGGCGGCGCGTCCGGGCAGGACCCGGACCGCGGCGGGACGAATACCCATACGCGTTCATGTCTCGCGTTTCTTCAGGAGGAGCAATCATGGCCTTTACGCTGCAACCAGGCGAAACGGCGCCGGGGTTTTCGCTTCCGGCAACGGACGGAAGGACGTACGGCCTGGAGGATTTTTCCGGCGCGGAAACCCTGGTGGTGTTCTTTACCTGCAATCACTGTCCCTACGTGACGGGGTCCGACGAGGTCACGCGCGGCACCGTGGAAAAGTACGCTTCCCGGGGAGTCCGTTTCGTCGGGATCAACTCCAACAGCGAGATTACGCACCCCGACGACGACTTCGATCACATGGTCAGCCGCATGAATGTCCACCGCTTTCCCTGGGTCTACCTGCGCGACCGGTCCCAGGATACCGCGCGGGCCTACGGCGCCCTCAGAACGCCCCACTTCTATATCTTCGACCGGGACCGCAACCTGGTCTATACCGGCCGCGGGGTCGACAGTCCCAGGGACGCGGACGGGATAACGGCAAACGACCTGGAAGAGGCCCTTGACGATATCACGGCGGGCAGGCCGGTGCGGACGCCGCTCACCAATCCCATCGGTTGCAATGTGAAGTGGGAGAACCAGGACGCGCACTGGATGCCGCCCGAAGCCTGCGACCTGGTGTAATTATCATGAAAGCGCCGGCCGCGGCCGGCCGGCATACACGGAGAGAGCGCCTTGGCACGCATACCGGACGACCTCATCGATTCGATCCGGTCGCAGGCGGACATCGTGGACATCGTGTCCGATTTCGTCTCGCTGCGGAAATCGGGTAAAAACTACCTGGGGCTCTGTCCGTTTCACGACGAGAAGACGCCGTCCTTCAGCGTCAACCCGGAACGCCAGATCTTCCACTGCTTCGGATGCGGCAAGGGCGGCAGCGTGTTCAGCTTTCTCATGGAGCACGAGAACGTTTCCTTCGTGGAAGCGGTCCGCCACGTCGCCCGGCGCCTCAATATCACCATACCGGATACGTACCGGGAACGCGAAGCCTCCAGCGAGGCGGAAAGCCTCGGGCGGGTCACCCGGTTCGCTGCCCGGTTCTTCCACGAACGCCTGCTGAACAGCGACCAGGGTTCGATCGTACGGCGATATACTGAAAAGCGGGGGCTGTCGGACGAGACGATCAAGTCCTTTGGACTCGGCTACGCGCCCGACTCCTGGAACGACCTGCTGAACGAGGCCCGGAAGCAGGGCATTGACGCGGCCTGGCTGGTGAAGGCCGGGCTGGCCAAGACCGGCGAACAGCGGACCTACGATGCCTTCCGGAATCGGCTCATCTTCCCCATACAGGCGCCGGGCGGCCGCGTGGTCGGGTTTGGCGGGAGAGCGCTTTCCGACGAGGATCAACCCAAGTACCTCAATTCACCGGAATCCCCCATTTACCGCAAGAGTCAGGTGCTCTACGGGCTCTACCAGGCAAGGGAGTTCTTTAGGCAGCAGGGACGGTTACTCCTCGTGGAGGGATACATGGATCTGCTCGGCCTGCATCAGCACGGCGTCCATGGGGCCGTCGCCGTATGCGGAACGGCGCTGACGCGGGAGCAGGCCCGGCTCGCGGCGCGGCACGGACAGCAGGCGTTCCTGGTCTACGATTCGGACCCGGCCGGGACGAGGGCGACCTGGCGCGCGATCGAACCCCTGGTGGAAGCCGGGCTCTGGACCCGTATCGTGCGGTTGCCCGAGGGGTACGATCCTGACTCCTACGTGGCGGAACACGGTCCGGACGGATTCATGAAGCGTGTCGAACAGGCCGATTCCATTGCCGATTTCATGGGATACCATGCCAATCTCCAGGAATCAGGCGACCGGGAAGAGGTATTTCGAACGCTGGCCGGCCTGATCCGAAAGACGACGAACCTGGTCCACCGGGAAAGGTACCGTGAAGAAGCCGAACGCCGGTTTCCGGCCCTGCAGGGCCTGCTGGCGTCGGAACTTCGGAGCCCGGGCGCCGGCCGGCGCGGCCGCGGGGCCCCCCAGGCCCAGGAAGAACGCGTTCGCGGCGAAGCGCCGGTGGAACGGGGCCTGGTCCAACTCATGCTCAACGACCGGGCCATCGCCGAACTCGTCGAAAGACAACTGGAGCCCGATGATTTCAGCCATCCCCTGTACCACAGGATCGTCGAACACTGCTTCGCGAGACTGGCCGATGAGGGGACATACGATCTCTCCGGCCTGATCGATACCATTGACGACGACGAGACCCGGCGGATCATCACGGAACTGATCAATACGGTCGACTCGGGTATTCAACTGGAACAAAGAGCCCGGGACCATGTCACACGCATCAAGCAGAAACGGCTCAAGGAAAGCATGACCCGCCTCATGGATCAGATCAAGCAGATGGAAAAGGGCGGACGAAGCAGCGAATTGACCGAAGCCATGGCCACCTACATGGAACTCAAGCACCAGGAGAAAGCGCTGCTGCAGTCGGCCCGAGGCGATTGAGCGAACCCCATCTTTTGCTTGACGTTGACCCGCGGTCCGCCTATATTGGTCGAGTCTGTCGGGTAGGCTGACTGGGCGGTAATCATGGGCCTGTAGCTCAGTTGGTTAGAGCATCCGACTCATAATCGGACGGTCCCAGGTTCGAGTCCTGGCGGGCCCATACGCCGGGCGCTTAGCTCAGCCGGTTAGAGTGCCACGCTCACATCGTGGAGGTCAGTGGTTCGAGTCCACTAGCGCCCATTTCTTCATTGGTTCAACCGAAAAGGCGGGGGCTTTCAGTAGTCTCCGTTTTTTTAATGTGGATCTGAATGTATCGCCTCATCGCCCTGGACATCGACGGCACGCTGATCAACGGCCGGAACGAAATGTCCGATACCACGGTCGACGCCGTACGCCACGCGGCCGGCCGCGGCGTCCTTGTCACGGTGTGCACCGGGCGAAGCCTCCCGTCCGCGGAATCCGCCGTACGGGGTCTGCCCCTGAACGCGCCCTTTGTGTTGAACAACGGCGCCATGATATACGACGTTCCCAATCATCGCGCCAGGTATTTGCGGCACCTCCCGAATCATCTCGCGATGGATGCCGTCAGGGTGTTTCGCGGCATCGGGTTTCATCCCATCGTGTACGGCCCCCTGCCCGAAGTGCAGTACTTCTACTATGACTCCTTCGATCCGGATAACCACGCCTTCGTCGACTATGCCGCGCAGAACGCCGACCGCGTCCACCGTGTGGACGACGTATACGATTTTCTCGGACAGGCAGTTACCTGTATTACGGTCGCCGAGCGCAGCGAACGGGTCAAGTCCCGGGAGCCGCACATAAGGGCGCAACTGCCGGACACGGAGGTGGTCTTCGAAATCAGTCCCTGGG
>JAJECR010000183.1 GCA_022821935.1 Candidatus Latescibacterota bacterium | reverse complement strand
CCGTTCCGGATACCATCTGGGGAAGGAACTGGGCGGCCGGTTCACAGCCCTCGTATGCTGCTGTGATTACACGGCCCTCGGCGTCTGCCGGGCACTGATCGAGTCCGGTGTGTGCGTTCCGGACGACGTGGCGGTAACCGGTTGCGGAGACTTCGAAGTCTCGGCGTACGTCAGCCCATCCCTGACAACGCTTTCCATCCCCTTCGAGGATCTTGCCCTTTCTGCGATACAGGGGATTCTGCGACAACTCCAGGGGCAGCCTGTCCCGCGGGGGCGTTCTTTCAAACCGCATCTTACCGTAAGAGAATCCTGCGGCGCGGGATAGGATCGACCGGCCGGGCCCGGACCAGACCGGCCCGGACGAGACCGTTCCAGACCAATCCAAAACCAGTCCAAAAAAAGATTGACATGTTGCCCGGTCTTCGCCAAATTCGATTTTGCAAACGTGTGTAATTCGTTCCCGGTCCTTGTCGAATTGGAGATGGGATGGGGGTCGCGGTGGAACGCCGGCTGCCTGCAACGTATCCAGCGAGCCAGGGTGGAAAGGGTCGATGAGAAAGAAGCGGGTGACCATCAAAGATATCGCGAAAACACTGGGGGTCTCCCACTCTACGGTATCTCGCGCCCTGTCCCGGAACAAGTCGCACATGGTAAGCGAGGAGACCCGCAGACTGGTTGAACAGATTGCCGAAGAGTTCTCCTACAGGCCCAACTTGCTGGCCAAGGGATTTGCCACGGGAAAAACCGGCACGCTGGGCCTGCTCGCCTGCGAATGCTACCAGGAGCAGGCCGGCGCGCAGATCGAGAGTTTTCTCAGGGCAGCCGATGAAAGGAATTACCGTCTCCTGGTGGGCATGTCTGCCGAGTGGGATGCCTCGTCTTCGAAGGGCGATCAGGCGACGCAGATCGAGCAGTTCATATCGAGGGGGATAGACGGACTCCTCGTGCAGACCATAGGGGACGTGGGAGAGCCGGAGCGTATACTGGCCGCGGTTGACGGCCGGGTCCCCGTGGTGACGTTTTACTATCCAGCCCGGGGCTTCCCGGGCGTAGTGCTGGATTTCGCGGCGGGGTTCTACCGGGCGACAGAGCACCTGATCGCGCTCGGACACAAACGTATAGGTTTCCTTGGCGAGAACTGGAAAGGACCCGGTCAGGACGCTTCCAGGGGCAGGGGATACTTCAACGCCATGGATGAATACGGCCTCCATCCCGAGCGCCTGGCCGTCGGCCGGCAGGAAACCGAATCGGGATACCGGCTGTCCAGAGAAGTAAGGGACCGGTATTCCGCCCTTGTTTGTTGCAGCGATTACACGGCCATCGGCGTATATCGCGGCCTGGGCGAATCGGGGATCCGCGTACCGGAAGATGTGGCCATTGTGGGTTGCGGCGATTCGGACGTATCGGCCTTCGTGACGCCCGCGCTGACCACGCAGTCCACGCCGACCGAGGGAATTGCCCGCGCGGCGATGGACTTGATGCTGAAGATCATCGAAGGCCAGGAAGTCGTGTGTCAGATCGTCCTGACGCCCGGCCTGATTGTAAGAGAATCCTGTGGATCGGCGATCACGGACCCCTCCGGGACGCCGATGTGATCCACTGTCCCCGGTTCTCAACTTTCTTGACATGCGACCGCCCCATTCTATCTTTACTGATGGTGTAAATCTTTGCCATCGTACTGATTAGAACAAGGCGCTCCGGCGTCCCAACCGGCACGATTCACATCTTAACTCGAACGCATCAGACCCCTTAGCGATCCGGGATCCGTCGGACCGGCTTCGTTCAGCGTCGGATAGCAGCCGATGCCCTGTCACCTCCCGAACCCGAAGTAGATCGGATCGGTCCATGAGAGTCAAGCAGGTAACCATCAAGGACATCGCGCAGCGATTGGGCATCTCCCATTCCACGGTTTCGCGGGCTTTATCCAGCAGCGCGTCTTACCTCGTCAACGAGAAGACCCGGATGCTGGTCAGGCAGACCGCGGAGGAGATGCAGTATACCCCCAATCTCATGGCGCAGGGATTCGTAACCGGGAAGACGGGCACGCTGGGCCTGCTCACCTACCAGATTTCTCTTGAAACGTACGGAACGCAGACCGAACAGATTCTCAGGGTCGCGGAAAAAGAGCAATACCGGCTGCTGATGGGCATGGCGGTAAACCGGACTTCCCGGTCTTCGCAGGACGATCAGGGCATGCAGATCAGGCAGTTGATTTCACGGGGCGTGGATGGACTCCTGATCAACACGCGGGGCGACAGGGACGAATCGGATCGTATTCGCGGCATGGTACGGAACCACATACCGGTGGTGACGTACCACTACCCCACGGATCACATCTCCGGGGTCGTGCTGGATCTCGAGGCCGATTTCTACGAGGCAACGAGTCACCTGATCGCATTGGGCCACCACAGGATCGGTTTCATCGGCCAGAATCTGGACATGGAAAGCCCGGTTTCGTCCAAGGGGAGAGGATACGCCCGGGCGATGAGAGACAACGGCATGCCATACGAGATCATACCTCCCCTGGGTATCCGCGGCGAAGGCGGCTACATCCAGGGCCAGAACCTCCGGGACCGTTTCACCGCATTGCTGTGCAGGGATGATTATACGGCAATCGGCGTGTGCCGCGGCCTGCGCGAGGTAGGCCTTCGAATTCCGGAGGACGTGGCCGTGGTGGGCTATGGAGATATAGACGTATCGGCCTACCTGTCGCCCGCGCTCACCACGATGGCCGTCCCTTACGAGGAGATAGCCCGGTCGGCGATGGATCTGATGCTTCGCCAGCTCGGTGGAGAAGACACGACGGAGCAGGTCACGCTCCGCTCCCGCCTCATTGTACGGGAGTCCTGTGGAGAGGACGGGGCGTAGATACATCCCGCTCACCGGAATTACACCGCTACACACCGGTCCTGTTTGAATCGCTACGCACCGGTCTTATCTGAATCGAAATACGGAAGGTTCATTCCCAACGATCCAGGCCCAGCAGCCGGCGGCCCAGGGCGGTAAGACGCGCGGGACCGCTTCTCCGTTCCACGCCCCGCGGATCGCCCGGAAATACGTCCGGGTGCGTGCGGTCTCGCCAGAGCGAGACGCGGTGTTGGCGCATGGCCTCGTTGTCCTCCTGGCTCGGTTTGGCGGAAATGTACTGGCACCAGCGGGGCCTGTCGGAGGTGTTGTGGCTGTTTCCATGGGGAAGCAGGCTGTGCCAGATGAGCAAGTCGCCCGCCCTGCCGGGAATCGTAACCGGCTTTAATTCCGTCAAGTCGGGCCGCATGGGATCGCGGCCGGCCGGCTGGGTCTTCACCCATTCGAAGAAATCCCGGTGGAACCCCGGGACGCACTGGAAGCCACCCTGGTTCCCTGCCGTATCGGTGAGATACAGCACGCCCTGCATCGCGAGTTGTTCGGGCTGGTGCGATGTGTCGATGTCCCAGTGGATCAGCGACTCGTTGAAGCCGTGGGCCCTGCCTTCCCGCTCGGGCGGCGTCATGTTGGCGCGGTCGATGCTGACCCACAGTTTTTCCTCGTCCCAAAGGCTCCTGAAGGCCTCGTATACGCGGGGATGCTGCCGGTTGTCCCACATGGACTGGTGATGGTACATCTCGGCGAATCCAAGACGGCGCGGCGGACCGTCATACCACGTCGCCGGATCGTCGGGGTCCAGTTCCAGGAACGCGGCGATCGCCGCTATCGTGGCCGACAGGTGGGATTCCGGGACGGCACGAGGTATGATCACGTAGCCGTTTTCGTCCCAGCAGGACCGCTGTTCATCGGTCAGCAACGCGTACCTCCCGGGGCTTAAATCAGAGGTTCTATCGGGACTTCCCGGCCCGTTTCGGCTGAACGGTAAATGCCGTTCAGGATCTGTTGCACGAGGAGGCCGTGTTCCCCCGGTGCCTCGGACGGTTTCCGGGTCTGCACACAGTCCATGAAGTGCCGCAGCTTGTACCGGAAGGCGTCCGTGTCCGGCAGGTAGTCCGGTGTCATGTTGACCATGGTGCCGGACTGGTCTTTGAAGACCTCGGGCGGACTGAACTGGCCGCCGGCCTTTTCGCCCATGAGGGAGAAGGTCCATTCGCCCTTGCCGATATGGGCCGCGAAGGAAGCCTCCACCGAGAGCGTGGCGCCGTTGTCGAACCGGATCATCCCCACGGCCAGGTCCTCGACCGAATAGGTTTCGTAGTCCCAGTCGGGCCACATGGACACGGTGTCGCTGGACCGGTCGCCGAGGTACGTGTAGGCGCTTCCGAAGGCGCTCACGGGTTGGGGCGATCCCATGAGATAGTGGGCCGCTTCGATCATGTGCACGCCGATATCGATCAAGGCCCCGCCGCCCTGGAGATCCTTGCGGCCGAAAACGCCCCAGTTCGGAATCCCCCGCCGCCGCAGCGCGAGACAGCGTCCGTACAGGATCCTCCCGAACTCTCCCCGGTCGATGAACCGCTTGAGCATCTGTGCCTCGGGCGCGAACCGGTGCTGAAAGCCGATGACCAGGATGCGGTCCGTATCCCGGCTCGTCTTAACCATTTCCGCCGCTTCTTCCGCGGTGATGGCCATGGGTTTTTCCACCATCACGTCCTTGCCGGCCCGGAGCGCGTCGATCGTCGGTTCGTAATGGGCGCTGTTCGGCGTGCCGACCGTGACCGCGTCGATGGAATCCATTTTCAGCAGTTCCCTGTAATCGGTGAAGCAGTGGGGTATGCCGTACATTTCGCGGCAGAGATCCAGCGCGTCTGCGCTGATATCGGCGACCGCCGCCAGTTCCACGTCCTCCATCTCGGACAGATACTTCATGTGTTCCCGGGCGATTCCGCCGCCACCGATGAAGCCCACTCTCGTTCCGCTCACGCCTCCGTCCTTTCTTCTTCGGGCCTGTAAGTGTATCGTATTGATCACGAACCGGCCGGAACCGGCCTCCGGACATCTGAATACCGTCTCCGGACACCTGCGTGCCGTATTCGGGCGCTTCAAAAAGGGAACCGATGCCACGGTTCGTGGATTCTATATAATAGGATCGGATACCGGGGGCAAAGCGTAATGTCAGATCGGTTCGCCGGGACTCGACCCGCTGCGCGGGAGCAAATAATACCTTTGTGGGTCCGTGTCATGCGAATATATTTAAAGCAGTATCCCGTAACAACCGTATCAACGCCCTATGGCGGGCGCCCGGACGATCATGGGACGGACTCCGGCGGTCGCCAGACCGGGTCCGTCTGAATGCGTGGTGCTCAGATGCTCAGTGAGGTTTCGATGGTCCGCATGACTGAAACCGGCAACCGGCTATGGAGGGGTATGGGGATCGCGCTGTTGCTGATGGTCCCGGCCGTCCCGGCGGGAGCGGCGCCTTTAGGTCCCGGACCTGCCGAGTATGGCAGCATCAACCCGGGTCTCGCCGTGGTGGATATCGTGACCTCCCGGGGCGATTCGGTCGACAGCACGCGCGTCGACTGCTACTACCGCCTTTCTAACGAACTTTTCAATTTCGTCAAGTCCGGAGACCGCTACGCCGCCCGTTTCGAACTTTCCCTGATCGTAATCGACGATGACGATTACCAGGTTACTGCCGAGACCATGCTGGATTCTATCGTGGTGGATACGGACGTCGAAACGCGCGTGATGGACCCGTCCAGGGCGAAGCTGTACACCACCTACCTCCCGCCCGGGAAGTACGACCTGGAAATCAAGCTCTACGACCAGGACACGGGCGGTCAGCAAGACATTTCCAGGCCCTTCGAGGTCCCGGACTACTACAAGGATCGGCTCAGTATAAGCGATATTCAATTCGCCGGCCTGATCCTCGAGGGCCCCTCCAATGTCGGCCTGGACCGCAGAGGCATCCGGATCGTTCCCAACCTGTCCCGCGCCTTCGGCGAGGACCACACCGACATGTACATCTACTACGAGGTGTATACGGACGCGGCCGAGGAGGCGCAGCAGCCGCTGACGGTGGCATACAAGATCAAGTCGCCGTCGGGCCGGGTGGTGGTGGACCGGGAGGAACCCCTGGAACGGCAGGGCAATATCGGCGCGTACAGCGGCCGATTCGACAC
>JAJECR010000015.1 GCA_022821935.1 Candidatus Latescibacterota bacterium | reverse complement strand
CTCGACGAGATTGGCGATATGCCCCGCGGCACCCAGGTAAAGCTGCTGCGCGTCCTGGAGCAGCAGGAGTTCATCCGGGTCGGCGGCTCGACGCCGGTAAAGACCGACGTCCGCCTGATCGCGTCGACCAACCGGGACCTCGCCGGGGAGGTCCGCGACGGGACGTTTCGCCAGGACCTGTACTACCGGCTCAATGCCGTGCATATCCATCTGCCTGCCCTGCGGGAACGCCGCGAAGACATCCCCAGGCTGATCAGCCATTTCATCCGCGAGGCCGGGGAAAAACACGGCACCCTTCCCCCCGTCTTCACGGAGGAAGCCCTGGCGACCCTCACGGACTACGCGTGGCCGGGCAACATCCGGGAACTGCGGAACCTCGTCGAAAGGCTGACGGTTACCTCCGGCAAGTCCAGGATCGATGCCGACGACCTGCCGGACACCATTTACACGCCGCCCATGTCGAACCGCGCCCTGCCCGTCCCGCAGAACCGGAACCCGGAGGACATGGACCGGGAGATGTTCTACAAGATCCTCTGGCAGATCCTTACCGCCATCCAGGAGCTCCCGTCCAAGATCGTGACTGCCTTCGGCGGCGGCCATGCCGGTCAACTCCCGGAACGCTTTCAGCTGCCGCCCCCGGCGGAGGCAGAACAGGATTTCGAACCTTCCCCCGCGGAAGGGGAGCGGAACCTCGAACCGCCCGTTGTGGAACAGGATCAGGGTATCGAACCGCCCGCCGTGTTTGTACCGGGCGATGACGGCCTGGACCGGTTGCGCACGATGGGAGACTGGGAGCGGGAGGCCATACGTCGCGCCCTCGATCGAAACGGCGGGCACCGGGGCCGGGCCGCCCGCGAACTCGGCATCAGCGAGCGGTCCATCTACCGCAAGATCAGGGACTACGGACTGGAAGACTACGCCTGATCGATTCCGCTGACCGGCCGGGCGAAAATGCTTGACAAATCCCACCCGAAAGGCCGAATTTGGCTGGGAGCGATTCAATCCAATCACTGTGAAAGGAGCAGCGAAAGTGGGACAGCCAACACCGATCACGGACGAACAGTTCGAATCCGAGGTAATTAACAGCAGCACACCCGTACTGGTCGATTTCTGGGCGGAATGGTGCGGGCCCTGCAAGGCCGTCGCCCCCACCCTGGAAGAGCTTGCGGGCGACTACGACGGACGGCTGAAAGTCGTCAAGGTCGACGTGGACGAGAACCGGGAAGCGGCCACCCGATTCGGCATCCGGAGCATACCGAGCCTGTTGATATTCAAGGACGGCGCCGAGGTGGACCGCATCATCGGCGCGCTCCCCAAGCAGCAACTCGCCGATAAAATCGATGGCCATCTGTAGGCGCGAACGGGCGGACCAGACGGACCAGGCGGACCACGCGGACCACGAGCACCCAGGCGGACCGGGTGCGTGCAGGCGGACCAACTATCGCGGAACGGGATTTATACGAAAGCCGGGAAGGCTGACCACTGCTCTCCCGGTTTTTTGTATGTGATCTGATGCCGGGAGCACGAAAGGAACCCAGGGCCGGGACATGCTGGGTGTCGTACGCAGACTGAAAGACGGGCTGGCCAGGACGCGGGACGGGCTGGTGCGCAGGATCGACCAGGCCGTGGGGCGGTATGACCGCATCGACGAGGACCTGCTGGAGGAAATCGAATCTATCCTGCTGCAGACCGACGTGGGCATGGAAACGACCCTTCGGATCATCGACGGGCTCCGGGACCGGGCGGTCGACCGGCGGACCCGGAATCCCCGGGATCTCATGGGGCTGCTCCGTGAAGAGATGGCGGATATCCTGGGCGATGCTCCGGCCCCGGAAACAGACGGCCGGCCCCATGTCATCATGATCGTGGGCGTCAACGGGACGGGCAAGACGACGACGGCCGGCAAGATGGCGGCCCGTTATGCCGGGGAAGGCAAGAAAGTCCTGCTGGCCGCGGCCGATACCTTCCGCGCGGCCGCCATAGACCAGTTGGAAGTCTGGGCGCGCCGCGCCCATGCCGATATCATCCGGCACCAGGATGGTTCGGACCCTTCGGCCGTGGTCTACGACGCGATGCAGGCCGCCCTGGCCCGGAAGGCGGACGTCGTCATCATCGACACGGCGGGCCGGTTGCACACCAAGGACAACCTGATGGAGGAACTGAAGAAGATCAAGCGCACCCTGGGCAAGCAGATGGACGGCGCGCCCCACGAGGTACTGCTCGTCCTCGACGGTACGACGGGCCAGAACGCGCTGTCCCAGGCCCGCGTCTTCAGTGAAGCCCTGGGCGGCCTGACGGGCATCGCGCTGACGAAACTGGACGGAACCGCCCGGGGCGGGATCGTGTTCGCCATCGGCGCCCAGCTGGCCATCCCGGTTAAACTCATCGGCGTGGGCGAAAGCATCGAAGATCTGCAGGACTTCGACGCCCCCGCCTTCGTGGAAGCCCTCTTCGACTGATACGCAGGAGCATATCATGCCCCGACTCGCCATAAACGGTGCGGAACCGGTACGGACGGAACCCTTCCCTGCCTGGCCCATGGACCTGGAGGAAAGCGCGCGGGCCGCGGCCGAAACCGTGCGGTCGGGACAGTGGGGAAGTATCCAGGGCGAAAAGGTGCGCGGCCTGGAAAGGCGCTTTGCCGCGTTCCAGGATGCCGCCCACGGCGTCGCCGTCAGCAACGGCACCACGGCGCTGTGCCTCGCCCTGCAGGCGGTCGGCATCGAACCCGGGGACGAGGTCATCGTACCGGCCTATACGTTCATCGCGTCGGCCAGTTCGATCGTGATGTCAAACGCCGTGCCCGTGTTCGTCGATATCGATCCCGATACCTACAACCTGGACCCCGGCCGGGTCGAGCAGGCGATAACACCGCGGACCAGGGCCGTGATGGCGGTACATTTCGCGGGACTGTCCGCGGACATGGACCGGCTAGGAGAAATCGCCGCCGGACACGGCCTGGCCGTGATCGAAGACGCGGCCCAGGCCCACGGTGCGCGCTGGGGAGGCCGGGGTGTGGGCGGTCTCGGCGCGATGGGGGCCTTCAGTTTCCAGTCATCCAAGAATCTCAACGCCGGCGAGGGGGGCATCATGCTCACCAACGACGACGACCTGGCGGCGGCCGCGCGGTCTCTCGCCGACTGCGGGCACGCCGCGCCGGGTCCCCGGTACAACCACTACCGTATGGCCGGAAACAACCGGATGACCGAAGTGCAGGGCGCGCTGCTCCAGGTGCAGATGGAGCACCTTGAGGCGCGGGCGGACCGGCGCCACGATAACGGCGAGTACCTTACCGAACGCCTCGGGGCCCTTGACGGCATCGAACCGGTGTTCAGGCCCGCGAAGGCCGACCGCCACGCGCGGCATATCTACATGTTCAAGTACAACGGGGATGCCTTCGGGGGGATCCCGAAAACACGGTTCATCGAGGCCCTGCGCGCCGAGAGGATTCCCGCCAGTCCGGGATACTCCATACCCCTGTACAAACAACCGGTGTTCAGGGACCGGAACTATGGCATTTACCAGCGTCCGGCGCTGTCGGCCGTCGATTACGACGCGTTGAATCTGCCGGTTACAGAGCGGGCCTGTTACTCGGAGGCGGTCTGGTTCACGCAGAACGTGATGCTGGGCAGCCGGGAGGACATGGACGATATCGTCCGGGCCATTGCGAAATTAGGGGATCACCGCGACGAATTGCGGGAGGCCAGTTAAGCGATCCGGCGTGCACCGGCCGAGCATGAGGCTTCGTATAGTCGCGCACCGCCTGGCCGCAGGAGTGCCTTAACGCCGCGCACTCCCCGTTCCCGCTGCTTCCTCCGCCGTGGAAAGCAGGTGGGCCGGCTTTCCGCCGGACCGCCGGAATTCGATCAACTCGGCCATGATGCTGACCGCGATCTCCTCGGGGTTATCGGCCTGTATCTCCACGCCGATCGGCGCGTGCACCTGTTCCAGCAGATGACGGGGTACGCCTTTTTCTTCCAGTTTCTTCCACATCAGGGCGATCTTTCGCCGGCTTCCGATCATGCCGATGTACGCGGCGTCGGTCCACACAGCCTGCTCGATGACGGGCTGGTCCCACTGGTGGCCCCGGGTCACGGCGACCAGATAGGATGAGCCGTCGATGGGCAGCTTGCCCACGACTTCGTCGAAGGCGTCTACGACGACCTCGTCGGCCTCGGGAAACCGTTCATGGTTCGCGAAGGCCGGCCGGTCGTCCACCACGATGATTCGGAATCCCACGGTATGGGCGATCCGGGCAATGGCCCTGGAGACGTGGCCACCGCCGAAGAGGAACAGCTGCGGCGCCGGCCAGATGGACTCTACGAAGACCCGGGTCTCCACCCCTTCGTGATCCAGCGTGACCACCCGCAGCAGGTTTTCGGTGATTTCGGTATCCGAATCCAGCCTGATCCGGTCGTCCAGGGCGGGGTCTCCCAGCGTCCCGATGGTCTCTCCGGACCCAGTGACCAGCATCTTTCCGCCTTCCGTCCCGGCCTTTCCCGACACCAGCGTGGCCAGGAGTCCGATGCCCCGCGTATCGTGGAGCCGGCGGATCGCCTCGAAGACCTCCTGCATGGCGCCCGCCTTGATCGGTTCAGTGAAGATCTCCACGTTGCCGCCGCAGTTCAGGCCCTCGTCGCCGGCGTGCTTCTCGGTCAGAATGAAATGCTGCAGCCGGGGGGCAGCCCGGTCCATCACTTCGCGCGCCTCGGCCCATACATCGGCTTCCAGGCATCCTCCGCCCACCGTTCCGGTGAACGTGCCGTCGCGCTTGACGAGCATCTTCGCCTTCTTGCTCATCGGCAGCGATCCCTTGCTGGATACGATGGTGGAAAGCGCCGCGCCTTCCCCCCGCGACAGTACTTCCACAACCTCGTCAAATACTTCTTTCATTGGCCTGTCCCCGTTGCGGGATTATACCAGTTCTACGGGTATCTCCCTGAATCCGGTTGCATCGTCGATCCACCGGTACATCCTGATTTCGCCTGCGTTCTCGCCCGTGACGGACAGGACTAGGTAGCCCGGTTCCGGGTCCAGCCAGTCCGTTAAGGCTTCCATCCGGTCCTTTTCCGAGAAATAGGCCGGCGAATCCGGGTGCGAATGATAAAATCCCAGGACCCGTGCGCCCGGCGGCTGGAACGCACCGAAGAACAGCCGTTCCATGTCCTCCCGGCTGAACACGTAAGCGGTCCGGGCGTCCCGGGGATACTGCGCCGGGTCCTTCGCGTGCAACTCGTCCTGTATGTTCCTGCACCGGTGAACCTGCCACGAGTCCGGGTCGTCCGTACCGGTCAGAAATCCGCAGCACTCCCGGGGGTATTCCGCGACCGCGTGGGCGGCCATGTGATCGTAGACGGACCGGGGAAGCCGCAGCATCAGGAGCGGACCGGACCGGGCACGGCCGCCGGCTGGTTCTCGATCTCGGCCTCGACGGTCGCCCGGATACGGTTGAAAGCTGCCGTTTCAACGGCATGCTCCGGCTCGAGGAAGATCGGTTCGCCCGCGTCTCCTCCCGCGCAGACGGCCGGCGAAAGGGGAATCTCGCCCAGGAAGGGCAGGCCCAGTTCATCGCTTAACGCAACGCCGCCGCCCCGGCCGAAGATGTGGGTCCGTTCACCCGTCGCGGCGTTGAGGTAGTAACTCATGTTTTCAACGATGCCCAACACGGGAACCCGCAGCCGCTGGAACATGGTAATCGCCTTGCGCACGTCCGACAGAGCGACCTGCTGAGGGGTCGTGACGATGACGGCCCCGGTCAGTTCCGTGGACTGGGCCAGGGTCAGCGCCGCGTCGCCGGTACCGGGCGGAAGGTCGACCACAAGGTAGTCCAGTTCCCCCCACGCCACGTTGCCGAGGAAGCTCTTCACCATCTTTCCGACGAGGGGGCCCCGGTAGATCACCGCGTCCGAAGGTCCCGCGACGAAACCGACGGAAACCAGCCGGATACCATGCCGAATAATGGGTTGGATTCTGCCGGAAGGATCTTTCTCGAGGGACCCGGTGACGCCCATCATCTGGGGGACGTTCGGGCCGTAAATGTCTGCATCGAGCAGGCCGGCCGCGTGGCCCGCTTCCGCAAGGGCAAGGGCCAGATTGACGCTGACCGTCGACTTGCCGACGCCGCCCTTGCCGCTGGCCACGGCGATGACGTGCCGGATACCGGTCAGTAACGCACGGGGGTTTTCAGATTCCGCAGCCAAAGCGCTCGATTCGCGTGAACGGAACACCCGGGTTCCGCCCGCGTGTCATACGGGCCTATACGTAGAAAGACTCTCCGCAGCCGCAGGTACCCTTGGCATTGGGATTGCTGACCTTGAACCCTGCGCCCATAAGTCCTTCTACATAATCCAGTTCCGCACCCATCAGGTAGATGGCGCTCTTGTTGTCGACGAAAACCTTGATGCCGTTCTGCTCGATTATCTGGTCGTTGTCGGTCGCGTTCTTGTCGAAAGCGAGCCGGTACTGAAAACCGGAGCAACCACCGCCGGAGATCATGACGCGCAGTCCGAGATCCGGATTGTCCTGGTCCTCTATCATGGTTTTAATCTTGTCGGCGGCAACGTCCGTCACGGTGACCATGATGTCCAACCCCCCTTGCAAATGGCGTAAGCAGGCTGATTATCTTCAATTGGATTTGTCTTGCGCTACTGGAATTACCCACTGCTTGATGCTAAGGCTATATAACCACAACCCGTTCTTAATGTCAACCTCTTTATCGAAGACCGCGGCCCTGCCTTCACTGCCGCTTCCGAAACGGCATGATACCGGGCCTTGCGAAGCGGGAACAGGCCGTTCCCGCCGCATCATCATGCCCACCCTCACCGCAGCAGCAGCATCTTGCCTCCCTCCTCGATCGCGCCCGCGGTCATGCGGTACAGGTAGACGCCGCTGGGCACGGTGCGGCCATCGCCGTCCCTGCCGTTCCAGGTCCGCGTGTGCCTGCCGGGCCCCTGGGTTTCATCGACCAGGACCCGAACTTTTCTGCCGAGCAGATCGTATATCGTCAAGGTTACGTGTACCGGCTCCGACAGTTCGAAGTCTATACGCGTGCTGGCGGCAAAGGGATTCGGCGCGTTCGGAAAAAGGACCGCCGCCGGCCCGTCGGACGCGACGGGCGTGTAATCTATACGGGTAACGGCGGGTTCCGCCGTCAACGCCAGTCCCGCGCGGCCCACGGGCTGCAGCCGGTACTCGTAGGACGTTCCCGGCTGGACGGCCGTATCCGTGTAGTCATAGGCGTTCGTATCCCGGGGATCGCCTCCGGACGAGGTCACAGGAATGGAGGCCAGCGATTCGAACGCCCCGTCGGGGTATGCTCTGCGTTCGATCCGGTAGGAAAGCAAGTTGATTTCCAACGCCGCTGTCCAGGCGAGGAACACGCCGCTCGGACCGCTTTC
>JAJECR010000042.1 GCA_022821935.1 Candidatus Latescibacterota bacterium | reverse complement strand
GATGCGCTCGTGGTCTTCGTCGGGGTCCTGGCGGTCGCCGGGCTGGCCGCTGCCGGTTACTACGCGAGAAAACGCCGGCGGGCGTTGTTCCGTTCGCGTTTTCCACTGGCGCCCCCTGCTCTTCTCGCTGCCGTCACAGCGTTTTGTGCGCGCCACGATCTGCCGGGCGGTTTCTGGTGACGGCGGCGAACGGCATTCCGATGGCCCGATGCGGCCATCGAAGAGAGTACAGCCGCGGCGTTTCCGCTCACGTCGCGGGTGACTTCGCCGTCGCCCTGCGCGCCTTTCGGGCTGGTGCGCGCCGCGGGTACGCACCGGCACAATTCGTGCTCGGCTCAATGTACCACAAGGGTCAGGGTGTCGTGGCGGACCAGGGCGAAGCATTTTTCTGGTATCTCGCGGCCGCGGACAAGGGAGAACCGAGAGCCGCCTACGTGCTTGGCTGCATGTACTGCATGGGTGAGGTTTTCGATGAAGATCCGGTTGATCAGGCTTTCCAGTGGTTCCGGCAGTCGGCGGAATGGGGATATGCCCCTGCGCAGTTTTCGCTGGGCACGATGTTTGCGAGCGGAACCGATATCCCGCGCGACCCGCACATGGCCACGAAATGGTTTCTCCTGGCCGCCGTACAGGGCATCGGCAAGCGCTGCTCGAGTTGCAGGCGGTGGCTGCCTCGACGAAACGGAAACAATCTGCTCCGGAAACGCAATGACTTCGCAAAGCGTGATCCCCGACCCTGCCCCGTGTTTCAGGCACGATCAGGCAGCCTGTTCGGCATCAGGGGGATTTGAAGTGGCTGGCGACTATCCTCCGACGATCAGCCTGACGCCGCCGAGGATAATCACGACTGCTGCAGCAATGGCTCCAATTGTCCAGCGGGTATTGACGGCATCACGATTGGCCATATCTGTCCGGAGCCGCTCCATGGCGGTGTCACGATTGGCCATGTCGGCTCGCAGTCGATCCGCAGCCCCCTCGATTTCAGCGGATTTCGTATTCATCCGTTCCTCCAGAAGGTCGATCCGATGGGCCAGGGCCCGGTTGTCGGGAACGTCATTCACCGATGCACAGTGCCGATTGGCGAAGGAATTGTCAATGCAGTGGAGGCGCACGGGATGAACGCTCAGGATCCCGGAGTGGCGCTCTGGACGGCCGCGATCGGCCTGGCCGTCTTCATCTGCGGGTTCGGGTCTGCCGGCCACCGCAACGACGATTTCCGCATGTCCTGTCTGATCGGGCTGGCGGGCGCCGTCCTCTTCATTGCCGGCATCGCTGCCCTGTCCCCTATCGCACTGCATGACGTCTGAAACACGAGAAGGACAACAGATGGCCCCGAAAAGTTCCATTGTCGCGGAGGGCGGTCCGTTCGCATGTTCGTTTGCCGAACAGATCTGGGACATGAAGTACCGGTTGAAGGATGCGTCCGGTGTCCCGCTCGACGGAACCGTCGAGGACAGTTGGCGGCGCGTGGCCCGGGCGCTGGCGTCGGTTGAGGAGGATCCGGAGCGATGGGAAGACGAGTTCTACAATGCGCTCGATGGATTCCGCTTCCTGCCGGCGGGGCGCATCCTCGCCGGCGCCGGCACCGGGCGTTCGGTCACCCTGTTCAACTGTTTCGTCATGGGAACGATCCCCGACAGCATGGACGGTATTTTCGCCATGCTGAAGGAAGCCGCCGTCACCATGCAGCAGGGTGGCGGGATCGGATACGATTTCTCCACGATCCGACCGAAAGGCGCGCCGGTCGTCGGCGTCGCGGCCGACGCTTCGGGACCGCTCTCGTTCATGGACGTCTGGGATTCGATGTGCCGGACCATCATGTCGGCCGGGTCGCGGCGGGGCGCAATGATGGCGACGATGCGCTGCGACCACCCGGACATCGAGGACTTCATCGCCGCCAAGTCGGACCCTGCCAGGTTGAGGATGTTCAACCTGTCGGTCCTTGCCACCGATCCGTTCATGGAAGCGGTGAAGGCCGATCGCGGCTGGGACCTCGTGTTCGGCGACAAGGTCTGGAAGACGGTTCGCGCCCGTGACCTGTGGAACCGGATCATGGAGTCGACCTTCGACTATGCCGAACCCGGCGTCATTTTCATTGACCGGATCAACGAACGCAACAATCTCCATTATTGCGAGACGATTTCCGCGACCAATCCCTGCGGGGAGCAGCCATTGCCGCCTTATGGCGCCTGCCTCCTGGGCTCGATCAACCTGGCCCGCCTTGTCCATGATCCGTTCGGGTCGAACGCGGGAATCGGCACGGATGAACTCGACCGCCTTGTCACGACTTCCGTGCGCATGATGGACAACGTGATCAACGTGTCCCGGTTCCCGCTCGAGACGCAGCGGCAGGAGGCGCATTCCAAGCGGCGAATTGGTCTGGGCGTGACCGGTCTTGCCGACGCGCTGATCTTGATGGGTGTGCGTTACGGCAGCGAGGAGGCTGCCAGTCTGACGGAATACTGGATGCATCGGATCGCGCGGGCGGCCTACTTGGCGTCTGCGAACCTTGCCGCCGAGAAAGGTCCCTTCCCACGCTTCGACCGCGATGCCTTCCTGGCCGGC
>JAJECR010000206.1 GCA_022821935.1 Candidatus Latescibacterota bacterium | reverse complement strand
TGGGCTTCCAACTCCTGCAGGTTCAGATCGGGGAAGTTGCCGCTGGCGTTCAGCGACGCCGAGAATACAGGCACGTCGAATATCCCCCGCGACCGTGTTTCGTATGAACTGCTCAGTTCCGCGTTCAGTTTTTCGGGCATGACGAAGATGTGCGGTTCGCCCTCAGCGTAATTCGCGCGCTCGTCTTCATTAGGCAGGCTGTAGGGAATGGCCAGGATCGGGCCCACGATGGTCTGCGGTCCGGACCATGAATGGCTGACGTTACTGAGCGCCTCGTCCCGGTAACCGCTTCGGTCCATTACCACGGCATTGAGCAATGCCCATGGGATCATCAGGCCGACGATCAGGAAGATCGCGATCAGGAATCGAATGGTAGTCGACGAGGTGTTGATTTGCATCGTAACACGTTTCCTTTCTTGACGGCGATATACCTGTCACGGTTATGGTTTTTGTATCATTGGGTTAGACGTTGAACACGGAAGATTGTTCCTTCCCGGTAACGGGACCGGGCAGCCCTGTCAGATTCGTAGTCGGCGGCCAGTGCGGATAGCTTCCGGGGCGGACTAGATGTATCTGACCCAGCTTCTGGGACGGCGGACTTTGAAACGGCGGAACCACAGGCACAACGGATAGAGCACAATCAGTACCCCCAGGGCGGCGAGGTAGGTGGCGCCCAGGCCTTGATTCATGAACATGCCCATGGCGAATGCGGCGATCATCAGGATGTGCAGGTGGATCAGGTAGAAGAAAAGGGCGGTCTGGCCGAAAACCAGAAGGGGGCTCCAGGCTCTTGCCGGGCGTTTCATGGTCCGCTGGTACCTGAAGAAACCGAACAGGACCAGGGCCATCAGCCCCAACTCCAGCAATGCGAACGTCAGGCTTGGCGGGTACTTGTTGACAAACAGCCATTGCACCAGCGAGGAGTCTTCGCGCAGCAGGAGCATGTTGCCATAACCATTCCAGGCGCGCAATACCACGAACAGTCCCAGGGCCAGCAACCCGGAAATGACCAGCAGGCGTTCCACCGGTGTCCATGACCGGGCAGCCCCGGCGGGCTCCGTTACGGCAGGCGTTGCATCGGCATGCGCCGCGCCGGTCAGGCGTTGCAGCAGGATTCGACCAAACAGCCAGCCCAGGATCATCATTCCCAGCCAGGGCACAAACGGATACTGTACCCATATGGGCACGGGGCCGATGTTGACCAGCAGACCCGGATGAAACAGCGGTGTGAAAATGGTCATCCAGCCGAGGTTCCGGATCTGGCTGCCCGATTCACTGAACGCCTCCTGGTCCAATTCCCGGCTCGGAACCGGCAGATCCGTTACCTCGCGAATCAAATCGGGTGTAACGCTCCCGAGATTCATGACACCCCAGAACACAGCTTCGTATAGGAACAGGATCGCAAGCGCGGTGATCAGCAGCGTGCGGGTGGACATGCGCCGCAAGGGGATCATGCAGATCAGGCCCATGGCGATGGCGAACAGTACCAGGAGACTGAACGGCGCCCACCACAGCAGTTCAAAGGCCAGGATGACCAGCGCGCGCTTGAAGAGGTGCCAGTCCAGGTCGCGGTCACGCGCACCTGCAAGACGTCGACGCTCAAAGCTCAGGGCCATCGCGGTCCCGGCCAGAAAGACGAAGGTCGGCGCACACAGGTGGGTAACCCATCGGGTAAAGAACTGGGCGGCGGGCAGTTCGGATCCCGCCTGGTGCATGAACCACGCATCGCCGCCGAGCCGGCCGCCGTTGAAGGCGAGACTGGCGTGATCAATGGCCATGAGGACCATGACGAGGCCGCGCATCCAGTCGATGGCCGCCAGGCGGTTGGGGTCCACCATCAGCGGCGAGTTGGAGTCACCGGGAACCGGCGTGGTGCTTTCTCCCTTGATCTTCTTACTCCTTCCCTTAAGTGCTCCCACCTGATACATTGTGATCCGGACTGCGTGACGCCCGGAAAACCGGAACGCTCCCCGGATCTCCCCCGTCTAATAAGGGGTAGAAGGCAGGCAACCTGAATCTGGCAGGAAGCGAGACGCCATGCGTACGGAAACCACTCTTCCCGAACCCGATGTGTCTACCGCCGTGCTCGACCAGCGGAGTGCGGCGAAGCTGGATGCGCTATATGAGCGACTGACATCCGAACGGAAGGTCTCCATCGGCTATCCCTGCAATCAGCAATTCGATTACGCCCCCCTCTATCGCTTCATGGAATTCGCGGTGAATAACCTGGGCGATCCCTTTTCCGGAAGCAACTTCCGCATGAACACCCACGACTTCGAACGGGAGGTGATCATGACCTTCGCTCGCTTGACCGGGATCCGCGGGGAAGATTGCTGGGGGTACGTCACCAACGGCGGGACGGAGGGGAACATGTACGGCCTCTATCTCGCCCGCGAGCTTTATCCGGACGGCATCGTCTATTTCTCCGAGGATACGCATTACAGCGTCAGTAAGATACTGCGGTTGCAGCACACGCGCAATATCATGATTCGAAGCGATCACACCGGGGAAATGGACTACCGGGACCTGGAGGAGAGCATCCGGATTCACCGCGACGTCCCGCCCATCGTATTCGCTAACGTCGGCACGACGATGACAGGCGCCATCGACCGGCTGGACCGCATACGGGAAGTACTGGAAAGACAATGCACGCCGAATGCATACATTCACGTCGACGCGGCCTTCTCAGGTATGATCCTGCCCTTTGTCGACGATCCGCCGCCCTGGCATTTCGGCGCCGGCGCGGACAGCATTTCCATATCGGGGCATAAGATGATCGGGTCGCCCCTGCCGTGCGGCGTCGCCATGGTACGCAAGACCCACATGGAACGCATATCCCGGTCCGTCGAATACGTGGGTGCGCTCGATACGACCATAAGCGGATCAAGAAACGCGATTACACCCCTCATGCTCTGGTATGCCCTGCGCCTGCACGGCGATGACGGCTTTCGCGAACTGGTAGGCGAATCACTGCGGAAGGCGGCCTATGTGGAGAAGGCGCTTAAGGAGATCGGCGTCGGGGCCTGGCGGAATCCAGACTCGGTTATCGTCGTCTTTCCCCGCCCGGCGGCGTCCATTCTGGACAAGTGGATTCTCGCCAGTTCCGGTGACATTTCGCACCTGATCGCCTTACCCGGCGTTTCTTGGGATACGCTTGACGAATTCATCGACGATATGCAACGCGAAACCGGGACAGCCGCATGAAAGAGATCATCATCCCAGTCAGTAACGCTCCCGGCACCCTGGCCGCCGTTTCTGAAACGCTGGCCGATGCCAGGGTCAACATCGATTTCATCGAGGCGCGCGTCCTGGGAGAACGCGGCATCATCGTATTGCGCGTAGACCGTTACGACGCCGCGCTCAGAACGCTGAGCGACGCGGGGTATCGCGCGGTGACGGAGGATGCGCTCGTCCTCGATCTCGAAAACAGGCCCGGGTCGCTTGCGGAGGTGGCGAGGCGCCTGGCGGACGCCAGGATCGGCGTTCGCAGTCTTCGGATCGTCGAGCGAGCCGGCGAGCGTAGCCTGGTGACGCTGATTGCGGACGATCCGGACGCCGCCCGGCGGGTGCTCGCCGCGGAACTCGTGACGGGGGAGGGCGCTTAAGTCGTCAACTGTGCCGCGATCACGCTCCTGGGGTCCTCACGCAAATCGACGAAACCGCGTATAAATGTCCTCACGCCGGTCGACTGTGTACTGGAGTCCTCCGGCCGGCCGACGAAACCGCGCATCCTGACCGCTACAACAGGGACATATAGGTTTTCAGTTCGTAGTCTGTAACCTGCGACCGGTAGCGTTCCCACTCTTCCCGCTTGTTTTCGATCAGCTTGTCGAAGACCTCTTCGCCGAGACACTTCACCAGCAATTGGCTGCCTTCCGCCAGCTTGATCGCCTCGTTCAGGTCCTTGGGCAGGGACTGGATGCCCAGCTTCCGCCGTTCTTCGTGGGACATGCCGTACAGGTCGACTTCCGCGGGGGGACCGAGTTCGTATCCGTTCTCGATGCCCGCGAGGCCCGCCGAGAGGATGACGGCGAAGGCCAGGTAGGGATTGCAGGATGGATCGGGGGCGCGGTACTCCACGCGCATGGCTTCATGTTTCGCGGGGTTGTAGGCGGGCAGCCGGATCATGTCCGCCCGGTTGCGCAACGCCCAGGAGACGAAGAGCGGAGCCTCGTAACCGGCGATCAGCCGCTTGTAGGAATTCACCCACTGGTTGGTGACCAGCATGGTCTCGGGGGCATGGCGCATCAGCCCGGCGATGAAGGCACGTCCCGTTTCCGACAGGTGGTATTCCCGGTCTTCGTCGAAAAAGGCGTTGGTGTCGCCGCGGAAGAGCGAGAGATGCATATGCATCCCGCTCCCGTTGTGTCCGGCGTGGGGCTTGGGCATGAAGGTGGCGTA
>JAJECR010000371.1 GCA_022821935.1 Candidatus Latescibacterota bacterium | reverse complement strand
CTATTTTCAGGGCGCCCATGATCACTTGCTCCTTTACCTGTGCCGTCCAGGGTTGCAGTGCGTATCAGATACCATGTTTCATCAAGGACCGGGTCTCATATTAGACCGTCTCGGTCGCGATTGACCGTATTCGCCGCGCAGCGTTTCACGGAAAGCCTGCTTCAGCAGTCACCCGCCCGCCACCGCGCGAATCACCTCGACCGCGTCATCGTCGCGAAGCACCGTCTTCTCGTGTTCCGTTCTCGGAACCACCGCTCCGTTCAGCGCAACGGCGGTTCCTTCGGAAGGCACGCCCAGATCCTTCAGCAAGGCGGCGATGCTGGTGTCGCGGTGCAGGTTCCGGGATGTCCCGTTAACGGTTACTGTCATCCTTCGCCTCTCCCGTTCCAGCCGGGTAGAATCGATCGGGCAGAAAGGGTCGCATGATGGGGGGGACCCTTTCGTGCAGGATTGCTTCAGCCATCAGGTCTCCGGTAAGCGGTGCCAGCAATATGCCATTCCGCCCGTGCCCCGACGCCGCGAACAGGCCGGGTGTCCCCATGGCCCCGAGCACGGGCCATCCGTCCCGCGTCACCGGCCGCAGTCCCGACCAGGTGGATTCCAGCGGGCAGGATGCCAGGCCGGGCGCAAGCTCGAGCGCACCCCGGAACAACTGCAAGACGCCGCCCAGCGTGACTTCGTCTCGGAATCCGGCTTCCTCGACGGTGGCGCCGACGATCAGCCGCCCGTCCGAACGGGGAACCAGGTAGACTTCACGGGTGAAGATCGTATGCCTGAACGGCGGGACCGCGCCGGCCCGCAGCGCGAGTATCTGCCCGCGCACCGGGCGGACGGGGATTCGATGCGCGGGCGAAACGCCATCGATATAACGCGACCGGCAGCCCATGGCGATCACTACTTTCGGCGCGTTCCAGAGGCCGTCCGTCGTATCCACCCCCGCGACGCGGCGGCCGTCCAGCACGATGCTCCGTGCGGCGACGCCCTCCCGCACTACGCCGCCGTGCAGGCGCACCGACTTCTCCAGGGCCGTAACGACGTCCCGGTTCTCCACCTGGTGATCGGCCGGGTAGCGCAGGGCCATGCGGATCCTGTTCGATAGATCCGGCTCGAGGCGCCTCGCCTCACGGACGGTCAGCCGCTCTACGGGTACGCCCTCCCGGCGATGCCGTTCATATCGGGTCTCCAGCCGAGCCAGTCCCCGGTCACTCAACGCTGGATAAATCATCCCCGTCGCGTTGTATTCGATCGGGCAACCGGTCTCATCCCTAAGCGTTTCGATGAAACCGGCGTAGCGTTCAAGTCCGGTTCTGCACAGGATGAAATAGGGATCGGGTTCGTCGAATTCGCAGTAGGGTGCCAGCATGCCCGCGGCGGCCCAGGACGCCCCGCGGCCTGTCCGGCGTTGCTCGAGTACCGTTACGGCAAGGCCGGCAAGACACAGTCTTCTCGCCACGGCCAGGCCAATGATCCCGCCGCCGATGACCACGATGTCCGATCGCTGCGCCACGGGACCCCGCCACTTCCTCACCGGCAAAGAAAAAGCCGCTTCTTTCGAAACGGCCGCGTTCAGCCGTTTCCCTACGCTGGCATAACCCAGGTCAGGTTCAAAGGGTCGTGATTCTCAGGCTCGCGAGGAGCCGCCCCTAACGGTAATAGGGAGTGTAAGGAAAGCGGCCGGCCGTGTCAACAAAATCTTCCCTGGACGCGGGCCGGTGATCCGGACAATCAGGTCATCCCGGTGTACCGGCGCACCAGCCATTCCGCCGCGAGCAGGCCGACGAGCAGAATCAGAACAAAGGGATGGTCCCATAGCGTGAAGGTGCGCGTCTCCTGTACGGTAATTTCGTCGATGTCGACATCATCGGCCATGGGTGCGGTTTCCGACGGCAGGTAGAATCTCCCGCCCGTCTTGTCGGCCAATTGGACGAGAAGCGCCCGGTCCATGCGCGTCCGCTCGAATTCGGCGCCGGCCTCGCCCACGACGAATCCTCCCCTGTCCGTGCCCATCGGCATGCCGTTCAAAGCGGCGGCCGCTTCGAAGGAGTACGCGCCCGCGGGCAGAAACTGAAGGCGTCCCGTGTACCGCCCCTGCCCCGTCGAAGAGAGATCGAGCTGGAGCGCGTCCGCGCCTTCCTGCCCGGATCGAACCGTGACGGACAGGTCGGCCTGTTCGACCGGCCGATAGTTCTCATCGTAGACCTGTCCGTCGAAGCGAATCGATTCACCGCCCCGGTACTGAAGCTTGTCCGGGGCGACCCGGGTTCTGCGACTGGCCTCCCGCACGGTGATCCACCTGACGGCATTGTTCCAGAACCTTTCGTATGCCGCGTTTGTGCCGCCGCTACCCCACATCATGAGGTCCCAGCGCCACAGACCCTGGGCGGCAATGCCAAGCACTCTGCCCTGGCCGTAGCGATGCTCAACGATGACCGGCGTAACCTCGTTTCCGGTTCGCCACGTCGGATTCCCGGCAAGCACCGTTGCGCCGGGTTTCGCACGCCCTACCTGGTTCATTCCAGGCAGGGGCGGCAGTTCGGTCCAGCGCTGTTTCGATTCGGCAGGATCGTCGTCCAGACGGGTGATCGGATGCGCGCTGCCGTCCGCCGTCAGGACCGGGACGAAGGTTTTTTCGGTCATGCCTCTTGCCGTCGATGCGATTCCGAAGGGCATCATGTGCCCGACGGGCGTTCCGGCGTAGCCTCCCATTTCAAAGCTGTGCGGACCGCCGAAGGCGATCAGTCCGCCGCCTCTTTCCTCGACAAAGGACACGAGAAAGTCCGCCCACGGCCGGATGCGTTGATAATCCACGCTGCCCAGTATGACGAGGTCGTAAGCAAACCAGTCCGTCCGTGAAGCGGGCAGCGGCTCGGGATAGGTCGTACCGTTTGGCCGAAACACGATGCTTGTCACCTCCAGGCTGGCGTCCCTTTCCAGCGTGCGTCTCAGGAATCCCATGTCGGCGCGGGGGGCGCCCTCGACGTACAATACGCGCAACCCGGATTTCAATACCTTGATCGTAAAGTCGCGGCGGTTGTTTCTCGCGGTGATCTCTCCATCCAATTCGGAAACTTCCACCTGGTATCGATGTATGCCGACCGTATCGGGAAGGACATGGAAAACCACGGTCCGATCCCCCTCCCGTCCGTCCAGCGCGACTTCCTCGCTCCGCAGGATCCGGCCTTCTTCACGCAGCGTTACGGGCACGCGCACCCGGTCGTATCCTCGGCTGCTGACGACGACTTCGACGGGTACGTTGCTCCCGGCGTACACCACTTCGTTGACGGCAAGATGGGAAACGCTGAGATCCCGTACGCCCAGCGTGTCGCCGATCCCCACCGTGTACAGGGGCAGGCCGAGATCGTCGGCGGCCCGGAGGGGATCGCGTCCAACGGTGAAGTTTCCATCGGACATCAGGATGGCGGCGGAGAAACGGCCCGTACGGGCACCGTCTTTGAGAAAGGAGAGCGCGGCGCCGATGTCGGTGCCCGCGCCGTCGGTCGTCAGGGAATCGACCCCGCCTTCGGGCAAGGGGGACAGGTCCTCGGCGAACCGGTAGTTGTGGACCCGGTAGCGGTTTTCCAGGGCATTCAGCGCGTCACTGGACAGGACGTCGGCCAGGATCTCGTTCCGACTTCCCAGGCCGTCCGTCAGCCCCATGCTCGCCGAGGTGTCGACGAGGAGGGCCACACCGGGGGATTCGGTTCTCTCCAGCAGCAGGCGCGACGCCGGTTCGCTCAGAATCGCCAGCAGCACGGCTGCGGCGGCGATCCGCAGACCGACAAGCGCCCAGGCAACGGTCGGCGGTACCAGGGTGAAGAGCCGCCGGGAGATCCAGTAAATCAGGACACAGGCGAGGATGAATGCGATGAGGATCCAGGTGAGGGAATCCGCTTGGAAATCCAGGAACATGCAGGGGTTCCGGTGGCTGGTCCGACTGGCCGAGCTGGTCCGGCCGGGCCAGGCTGACCGGGCTGGCCAGCAAATTCGACGAACCGGACAGAATCAGTAGACATCCCCTTCTTATAGCATTCTCGTGCGCAATTCAAGCACTTTAGACCTGGCCTCCACGCCAAATGACGGCCAGCCTGGTCCAGGCCGGCCGGCTCGTTCCCGTGTCAGGATCGACGGTCGGGTCAGTCCTGCTTACCCAGGGCGCCGTCCAGCGTAGCCTGCGCGATCAGGTAATCGTACTGCGCGCTGGCCAGGTCGGATTTCGCCCGCACCAGGGCTTCCTGCGCGTTGAATACTTCGAGGAGCGTGCCGGAACCCACCCGGTATCGTTCCTCCGCCAGTCGCAGGCTTTCTTCCGACGCCGCGATGTTGTCGCCGCTGAGCGCGATGACTTCTCTTGCCGTATCCAGGTCGAGCAGCGCGCGTCTGATCGTCAGCGACGTGGCCCGGCGGGTCTGGCGCAGCGTCTCCTCCGCGATCAACTGCTGCGTCTGTGCCTGCGAAATCTGGGCATAGGTCGCCGTACCATTCAGGATCGGCATGCTGAGATTCAGATTGAAGGACAGTCGCCAGTTCTTGTCGTAGGTACCGTAGACGTCCTGGAATCGGACGCCCGACCGGCTGTAACCGATGGAGCCCGATATCGTCGGCCAGAGTCCGCCCCGGGCCATTTTCGTCTGAAGCAGCGCGGAACGGATGCCGCCTTCGTCCCGCTGGATGGCGGGATTGGTCAGTTCAGCCATTCGGAGCGCATCTGGCAAGGCCATGGGCGGTGTCATATCGAGCGAGCCGCCTTCCAGGGGATCTGTGATCCGGAATGTATCGCTGGAACCGATGCCCATGACGTTGGCCAGTTCGGCCCGGGCCTGCAAAACCGCCTTCTCCTGGTTGCGCAGGTTGATCTGCGCGCCGCCGAGATTGGCCCTGGCCTGCAGCACCTCGACCCGGGCTACGGAACCAATTTCGTACATGCTCTGGGTCCGCCTGAGCTGCTCCTCGTTCAGGCGGACGTTTTCTTCCGCTACTTCCTTGAGTCGCATGGCACGCAGCAGGCCGTAGTACCCGGTCTTTACATTCACGGTGACCTGATTTTCGGTATCTACCTGGTCCAGTTTGCCGTTGGCTACCAGCTGACGGTCACGCCGGATCGTATTCCAGTTTTCTCCGCCATTGTACAGATTCATGCTCAGAGACACGTTGTTGCCAAAGTTCGTCCGGGTGCCGCCTTTCGCTACCTGGATCTCGACGCCATTGACGATGACCGGGCTATCGCCTGAAGTCGTCCGATTCGCGTTCACCACGTTGGCGGTTAACCGGGGCATGATCCCCGTATATGAACCGAAGACGGCGGCCTGCCGGACTTCTACCTGTCTCCGGGCGATCTCGATCTGGGGGTTGTTATCAAGTGCGATCTGAATACACCTGTCCAGCGTGTACAGAACGCCCGGTTCGGGATCGGATCCGGCGTTCTGCCCGTGCGCCCACTCCGCCGGGCACAGCAGGCCAGATACGATCAGGACGGCCGCGCAGATCGTATTCCGCATCATCATTGCTCATCTCCTTGTTTCGAAGTTAAACGTAAGACCCTTTCAAGTATTAGACGGATTTACAACGGAAATCCCGCGCAACAGATCGATTTATCTGTTAGACCCCGGATAGAATGGAAGGTTTCCGATAAACTGAGAAAGAGGGAAGAGGGCAGGCGGACGCCCGTCACGCGCGTCGTCGCCAGAGTATCCACAGGCCGACTGCAAGAACGCCCACGCCCGCGCCGATCCACGAGGAATAACCCTGGGGAGAGGGGGATGCGGTGACCGCCGGCTTGATCGTGCAGAGCGAGGTGAGCAGTTCGACGGATTCGCTGACGGCCACGTCGCCGATCACGGTGAAGAGCTTACCGTCGTAATGGCGACGCAGAATGGAATAGGGGCCGCGTTCCCACACACGCACGTCGCCGTGCAGTTCGGGCGTGCCCCTGGGAGACCTGTGAGACGTTTCGGAAGAAGCGATCCGCTGGAACAGCGAGATGCGCGAGAGGCCGTCACTGTACATGAAATGCACCAGCGGCTGGCCGTGGTGCTGAATTACGCGGCGCTGCTGCAGGGTGAATCCCGAAGGAATGTAGACCGGGGCGTTCAGCTTGAAATCCGCCTCCTGCTGCACTTCGCTGATGGACCCGCAGGCAATGACCTGGTTGATTTCGACGGACTTGCCCGCCCACTCTTCCGTAGCGAAAGTTTTCGGCGGGATCAGCGGATCCTTTTCGAATTCCGTCAGGAAAAGCTCCTCGACGAGTACCCCGGCTTCGTTGCGTTCTTCCGTACGCATCACCAGCCCCGTCTCCTCGTCGATCCATGCCGTCATGGTCATTCTCCCCGGATGACGGGGCTTGAAAGCCAGGACGGCCACCGGACGGTCGAGAAGCCGGTCGCCTCCGGTGATCTCGAGTTCGTAGTTGGTTTGAAGCAGATCGAGACTGCTGAACTCCAGGTTCATGTCGAGCACGTTGGAGTTCGACTGCCGGCGGTGCGAATAGAAGAGCGAGTCCCCCTCGGCCTTCCGCCGGTAAATGTCGTCGTCCACGCGGATGATGACCTCGCGGATCCGGCCTTCCGAATCGGGGATGTCGATGCGGTCCCGGTCAGGACGCTGATGGGTTATTTTCTGGACGTAGCGGGTGGTGTCGCCCGCCGCGTTGAACCGCTGTTTCGTCATGGTGGCGCGGTAGCTCACCCGGGCCGGAGCTTCCATGATCTTCTGATAGGTAATATCCGGATCGACTGGATCAACCCCGCGGACGAGGTTAGTGTTCGCGAGACAAGCCGTCGCGACGAGGCACAGGAATACAGGTCGAAACCGCATCTCGTATCGCCTATTCCTTGTAGTTGACCATGACGGAACCCAGGGTACCGCTGGTGAAAACGCTCTGATCCTCGACCAGGGCGTGTTCCTGCAGGATAAAGAACATATCGTCATTCGAAAGCGTTCGCTGGACGGCCGGCGCTTCGACTGGTCTTATCGACTCCCAGATCAGGCCTCCGGCAGCGAGCAGCAGCGTGGCCGCCACCGCGATGTACTGCCGGGACTGTTTTCGATGCGCCGTATTCCTTCTTTTAAGGCCCGGCACCATGTGGGCATGGGTCGTGCCTTCCAGGATCGCCGTCTGCACTTCCGCCACCGCGACCGCCGCGGGTTTCCCGCTACGGCAACACCGCAGCATGCCCCGGACAGACTGCAATTCGCGCAACTCCCTGGCGCAGTTGGGGCAGGATTCGATGTGCCGCGCGATTTCGGCGACTTCCTCGTTGCCGCACATGCGCTCCAGGTAGCGTGTAAGCCGCTTCTTTACATGGGTACAGTTCATGACCTGTTCCTAAAGGTCCAGCAGGTATCCGGTCAGTCGTTTGGACAGCACGCGCTTCAACTTGAGCCGTCCGTGATGAAGCCGGGACATCACAGTGCCTTCGGGGCACTGAAGGATTTCCGCGATCTCCTTATGCGAGAGACCCTCCAGGTCGAACAGGACGACAACGGTCCTGTGCCGCTCCGACAGGGTATCTAGCGCGGCCATGATGGACCGCCTCAATTCGTTGTCCTCAAGCGCTTCGTGCGGGTTTTTTTCGGAAGAGGCCAGATTGTCGACCAGAAACTGTTGTCCGGCGCCGCCGTTCCGCGTGCCGTAATCCGAAAAGGAGAACATGCGGCGACGGGCTTCCCGCTTGCGATAGTTGATGCACTTGTTGATCAGGATCCGGTAGAGCCAGGTCGAAAACCTGTACTGCGTATTGAACCGTTCCAGGGTGCGAAACACTTCGAAGAACGCGTCCTGGACGAGATCTCGCGCGTCGTCGTGACTCGCGAGCATCTGGTACGCCACGGAATACGCTTTCTCGCTGTAGCGCCGCGTCATTTCGTCAAAGGCCCGGCCATCTCCCGCTTTGGCCCGTTCCATCAACCCGCGTTCTTCCTCGCGCCGGTCTTCGCCGGCGCCGCGCACGGCAGTTTTACGCTCCTCTACCGAATGCACTTGCACTTGGCTTACGGTGTTCATCCGGTTACAGCCCCTCCTGGTCCTTTTCCGCCATGCCTTGAAGTTAAACCCGTATACATCTTAACGCTCTTTATCTTCACAATTCAGGTGGAGAAACAACCTGAAAACCGTTTCGAAGACTACGACAGGCTGATTTCATTGGATTTTCGGTACATCTCAAGTGCCTTGTCGATCTGTCTGTCTTTATCGTAGATCAAACCGAGATACCGGTATGCCTGGCCATTTTCCGGCTCATGACGAAGCAAGGTTTCGAAGTGCTCGATCGCTTCCGCGTGTCTTTCGACATGGCAATACGCCTTGCCGAGCTCGAGGTGTACCTCGGGCTTCGTCCGATCTGTTTCCAGCGCGCGCGTGAGCATCCTGATCGCAGCGTCATAAGATCCAATGGTGATGTAGAGTACGCCGAGGTGGTAGCAGGCCTCGAAAGCAGGCGGTTCGTATTCCAGGGCGCGGAGCAGGTCTGTCTTGGCCTCGTCGTACTGCCCCGTCTCGGCGAACAACACCGCCCGGTTGACCAGCGTGTCTACATGGCCGGGATCGTTCTTCAGCGCCCGGTTGTATTGCTGCAGAGCGGTTTCCTGGTCTCCGATAAAATAGAGCATCTTGCCCAGGCCGCCTATGGCGGTGGTGTGCCCCGGGTTCTGTTCGAGTATGCGTCTGTACTGCTGAATCGCCTGTTCGAATTTGCCTTTATCCGCGAGGATTTCCGCCCTGGACAGCATTGCGGAAATGTCTTTGCGCGTTTCATCGGCAGGCCTGCTCACCTGGCCGGCCGGCTCCTCCGGAATACGCTCCACAGGACCTGGCGATTGTTGCGCAACGGTGTTCTTCAGCGTGCCGAAAGGCGTAAAATGCGGTACATCCCGGTCGCCGAGAGGCATATCTACGTTGGAGTTCAGATCGCGGGCCATGCGTGCTTTCCTGCTCTTCACGTTGAATGAGCCGAAATCGCGCAACATTACCCGTTCGTCCCGTGACAACGCCTCGGTGACTTCGGATAGGAACTCGTTCAGCACGGCGGAGACCCTGCGCCTGGACATCTGGGCCTTGGATGCCGCTTCTCTTGCCAACGCTTCTCTGTTCATGATGCTCCGGCCAGGGTGGTCAGGGTGTCACGGTAAGGCATAACCTTGTCGCCGCCGAAATCCTTTCCCTGCGGATAGATTCCCGCCGGGAATCGAAGACGGTCCGGTAATGGTACTTGAAAGATAGGGTTTCAAGCGAACATTTGCAACATCAGGCCGCGCCGCGTGATTGACGTGACATCGTGTAACTGACGTGACGTCAGGCTGGGCGGCGTAACTGACGTGATACGGAAAATCAGCCGGTTTCGACCATATGTCAAGCAAGAACGGATGGGTTGTGCAAATACGGTCCTGTCTGCGCGGCAATACGTGCACTGGCGTTACGTTGGAGAACGCCCGTCCGATTCCGCCAGGTAGGTCCGGTAAAGGCCTTCGATTTCCCTTTGGTCGAGCACGTCGTCAAGGACCAGGAATCCATAACGGAGATGAAGACGGTCCGAAGCGTCGAGAAACAGGTCTTCCTCCATGAGCGGCCCCGTGCCGAGCAGGTTGCGGCGGGTGAACCAGTGTACGGGGTGGCGTAGGTTTCTGGGATGATCCATCATGACGACCATGCCTCCAGACGCGCCCGCCGCGGCGACCCACCGGTCCCGCGTCTTCATGATGGATTCGTGTCCGCTGCGGCCGCTGCCGCTGGTATGAAACGCGTCGGCGAAGGGCGGTCCCATGCGCAGGACCATTCCACTATACCGCGCGGCGCGCGAGGCCCCTAAAGTAACTGCTCCCGCGATGGGCGTCATCACCGAGTCGATGAGCCAGAGACAGCCCCGGGCAGCGGCCGTCTCAAGGAAGTCGAATCGGCGTTTTTCCCTGATTACCGGATGGTCGCGGCGGTCCAGCCAGGTGAGTGTTTCTTCAATGGCGACGCCGTTTTCGATATTCAGTACTGAGGTAAATGCATCGTGGCGCTGTATGCCGTGACTGTCCGGAACGGGTACGTACTTTCCCTGCTCGGGCAGGTACCAGAAACCTCCCCAGAAATTCGTGTCGTTGACGTGCACCCAGCCGAAATACAGTCCCGTGTGCCAGGTGTGGTCGTCGGGACGGTATTCGCTGATCAGACCGCCGGAGGGCGTGTAGACGGGATGAAAACAGGGCTTGGGCGATTCGTCCCTCGGCAGCTGGCCGGTCGCGGTGTTGTACCGGCCCAGCAACTGACGTTCCGCGTAAACTTCGAATCCTATCCCCTCGTTGACTTCGAGGCGAAGATGGCTTAGGTTTCCTTCGAACGGGTCACGCGTCATTATCATGCGCCTGTCAGTGGGGTGTTTCAGTCGAAGTACTCGGTGCGGTTCCTATCTGGTAACTATGAAGTTCAGCGCGGTACTGATTTTCCTGCTGTTGATCCCCGCCTCGGCGCAAGCCGCTACGATCAGCGGATTCGTAACGGATCGTTCCAGCGGCGAATTCCTGCTTTCGGCGAACGTGTCTCTGGGCGGCACCTCGCTCGGCGCGTTGAGCAACGAAAACGGCTACTATGCGGTCACCGGGATACCCGCGGGTACCTATGTGCTCGTCGTGTCCTACATCGGATACGAGACCTACCGGGACACGCTGAGCCTGGGAGCCGAAACATATCTTCGGCGGGACGTGGAACTCGTACCGACCGTACTGATGGGCGAGGCGGCCGTAGTCGAGGCGGACAGAAACCGGAACGAGCGGCTCGCGCAACCAGGTTTCGTCGCCCTTCAGGCCGCGGTGCTAAAGGAATTGCCCGCCATCGGTGAGACCGACCTGTTGCGCAGCCTTCAGCTGCTCCCGGGCATCCAGGCATCCTCTGACATCAGCAGCGGCCTCTATGTACGAGGCGGTGGCCCCGATCAGACCCAGATTCTGCTCGATCAGATCCCCCTCTACAACCCCTCCCACGCATTCGGCTTCTTTTCCATATTCAATCCCGAAGCCATCAAGGACATGCGGCTGCACAAAAGCGCCTATCCCGCCCCTTACGGCGGCAACCTCGGCGCGGTACTCGACGTGACGAACCGCGACGGAAACCGCAACGAACTGCGCGGTTCGGGCGGAGTCAGCCTCATCTCGATGCGCACCATGATAGAAGGTCCCCTTGCGCGCGGATCCTTCATGGTCTCGGGAAGGCGGACGTACCTGGAACCGATTCTGGCCTACATCCGAACCCGCGTAGAGGATATCCCCGGATACTATTTCTATGATATGAACGCGAAAATCAACCAGAATCTGTCCACAAACGACAACCTGGTACTGAGCGGATACTTCGGCCGGGACGATCTCAACCTCGAAACCAGCGACGACAACCTCTTCAACGTGCGCTGGGGCAACTCGGCCGTGACCGGCAAGTGGACGCACCTGTTCTCGCCGACGCTTTTCGGCAATTTCGTCGTTTCGGGCAGCGACTACGCGAGCCGGCTTTCGGCGAATTTCGACGGAACGGAGATCCTCTTCAGGAACAGCATACGCGACATCAGCGTCAAGGGCGATCTGGATTACGTCGCCGACGGCGAGCACGCCATAAAGGGAGGGTTCCGCGCCACGCGGTACCGGTTCAGTTTCAAGAGAAGCTTCAACCAGGATGATCAGCTCGACCTCGGTTTGAAGCCCTACGTGATCTCGGCATACGCCCAGGACCAGTGGCAGGCGCGGCCTTCGACATCGATTCGCCTGGGGCTGCGCGCGAACTACTACAGCGAACGCGAAAAGATCGACCTGGAACCCCGAATCTCCGTCAGCCACCGGCTGCCCGACGGATTACGCCTGAAAGCCGGCGGCGGGCGGTACCACCAGTACCTGCAGTTGATTACGACAGAGGGTTTCAGCGGCGGTGATTTCTGGGTGCCGCTTGACGGCAGCGTGACTCCCGGACAGGCCTGGCATTACGTTCTGGGTGTGAGTTGGGACCCGTCGCCGGACTACCGGCTCTCGCTCGAATCCTACTACCAGCGGCTGCGCAACCTGGTGGTCGTCGATAATACTCGGGCGGTGGGCAGTGATGAAACCCGGTCGGAGGACGTGTTCATCACGGGAGGCCGGGGCTACGCCACGGGTGTGGAGGCCTTCGCCGAGCGCCTGTCGGGCAGATTGACCGGTTGGATCGGCTATACGCTCGGGTGGACGCGCCGGCGATTCCCGGAACTGAACCAGGGCGCCTGGTATCCTCCGAAGTACGACCGCCGCCACGATCTGGTGGTTTCGGCGAACTACCGGTCGGGCCGCTGGTCGTTCGGCTGCAACTTGATCTTCGCTACCGGGCAGGCCTTCACGCCGGCCTCCGCCCGGTACGAATTGCGGGAATCGGCGCGATCTGGAACGCGGGAGGACTACTTCCTTCCCACCGGCCGCAATACCGCGCGCCTGCTCCCGTACCACAGGGTGGACTTGAGCGTCAAGCGGGATTTCCGCCTTTTCAACCGCAATCTCCAGTGGTATCTGCAGGTATTCAACGCTTACAATCACCGGAACGAGTGGTTTGTCCAGTACGATACGGAGGATGACCGGGTTACTACCGCCGAAGTGGTGAAGATGCTGCCCATCGTACCCACGATCGGCCTGAACTACGATTTTTAACCATGAACGCCAGGACCATGATCGAAAAGACCATGAACGCCAGGATGAATGACAAGAAGGGGAATACCCGCCTCATCCGACCGGTTTTAACGGCCGCCCTACTGGCCGGCCTCGCCGTCCTTCAGGGATGTTCCGGAGAGCGGGATCCCGCGTCCCTCTTCGGACCGACCGAACGCGTAACCATAGTCGTGGACGCCGTGCTGTACGTCGATCGTGCCCTTCCGGAGATCATCGTCACCCGTACCCGCGCCGCTAACATCGAATTTACCGAAGAAGGCGTCTCGGTGAACGACGCCGAAGTGACTGTACTCCAAGGACTTGCCGAGTATCGATACAAAAGCGTGGGTCATCTGGGCCGGTATATCCCGCCGCCGGGATCGCCGAAAGTACGGCCCAACACGGAGTACCGCCTTCGCGTCCGCGCTCCGGACGGAGAGGTTTTAGGCGTCACGAAAACGCCGGGGCGCATTGCCCTCGATGAGATTGCCATCGTCGAAGAGACGTCCATGGAAGTAATCAGACGCTTCGAACCCGAATCCACCCGACAGAACCAGGTGACGTACAGGGAGGGACTTATCGAGATCCGGTTCGAGCCCCTCGATGTGGAAGCCTACCAGGTCGTCGTGCTGGAAGGGGAACCGGACGACGAGGGCGGCTCGCCCCCGCTGGAAGCTCGGGACGGCCGTCTGCTGCTGCCCTGGTTCGCCATTGGCTCCTTCGGCGAACACCAGGTCGAAGTGTACGCCCTCGACCGGAACCTGTTCGATTTCCTTCGAAGCGTGGAAGCGTCGGGCCAGAACGCCTTCGGGTTCGGCAGCCTGGCGGGTGATACCTTCGAGCGCCCGGTTTTCAATCTCGACGGTGGAATCGGCGTATTCGGTTCGGCCTCCGTGGCTACGTTCGGTTTCGTCGTCCTTCCTCGCAACCGAAGCGGATAAGCACGCGATCCGGCCAGGCGGCGGAACCGGCGGTGTTACTCGTTGTTTTGACAACGCACCCTTCTGCGCCTATCTTCAGGACGCGTAAAACGATCTGCATGCTTGAACAACCGCGAATCGTGTGGCTTCATGTCCCCTCGCTCATCTAAGCGCACCTCCACGCCCGATCCTTCGTCCATCTTACGCACCTTTTTTGCGATCCATCCCGAAATGCATGCCGCATCGGATCCCGATACGTTTGCCGTGGTGCCCGTACTGCGGGGCGAGCTCCAGGAAGCACACGCCGGCCTCGACCTGTCAGGGATCCGTGACCTGGCCCGGTCCCGGACTGACGGCGCCTTTTTCGCGGTCTATGGTCCGCGCGACGACCTTGCCGGACAGCGCTGGACCGAGCAACTCTGGCAGGTCGCGGCGGGTACCGGCGCGTTCCTGCTGGACGTACGCCTGCTCGCGCGGGTCCTGCTTCCCGGACTGAGCGATTACGAACTTTATACGTTGGCGGAACGCCTCGGACCGGCTGTTTCGCACGGCCGGGACACGGCTGCCGCGGGGTCTGCGACGGCACAGGTCTGCCTGGCGCTTCTGGATGCCCTTACGAACCTGGACCCGGACACATTGGCGACCCTCGTCCGCCTGTCGGAGGGCGGGGGAACCGGAATTGAACGGGTATTCGCCGAAGCCGGGCGATCGCAGGCGGCGACTCAGCGGCCCGCACCCTGCGGGCAGTCCGCGCCTCTCGGGCAGCCCTCACCTCACGGGCAAACCGCACCCCCAGGGCAGCCCGCACGGCAGGCGCAGGACAGCCACCGCAACACGTCCTTCGAACTCGGGGCGCATACCATTGGGGACGCGGCCTGCGACCCCGGTGAGGATTTTAACCTCCCGAACCTGCTAGACCCCGAGGAGCTGGCTGGCCTGTTCGAAACCGGAGGACGCTTTGAAAACCGAATGGCGGGTTACGAGCACCGGCCGCAGCAGACGTCCATGGTCCGGGGAGTTGCCCGGGCGTTCAACGAAGGCGAAGTGTTGCTGGTCGAAGCGGGTACGGGCACGGGGAAATCGCTTTCCTATCTGACGCCTGCTTTGCTGTGGGCCGTGCGGAACGATTCGCGCGTGATCGTATCCACCAACACGAGGAATCTCCAGGAACAGCTGTTTTACAAGGACCTGCCGTTCCTGCTGGAAAACCTGGGCCTGGCGTTCAGCGCCACCCTGCTCAAGGGCCGGTCGAACTACCTGTGTCTGGACCGCTGGCGACAGGTCACCCGGCGGCCCGAGGACCACCTGACCCCGGAAGAACGGGAGGCCGCGGTCCCCCTTGTGGTTTGGGCGCGGGAAACCAAGACGGGGGACCTTGCCGAACACGCGGGATTCAACACGGGAGCGAATCGCGGACTGTGGGAGAAAATCAACGGGGAAGGCAGCGCCTGTCCCCGGTGCGTGTTCAAGGCGGAGTGCTTCGTCAACCGGGTGAGGGCGGCCGCCCTGTCGTCCCATGTCGTCATTGTCAATCACGCGCTGCTGTTTTCCGATCTGGAGGCTGATCACGCCGTGCTGTCCAGGTACGCTCATCTCATTATCGATGAAGCCCACAACCTGGAACGGGCGGCCGTGCAACACCTGACCCTGGAAGTCGGTGGCTGGCGGATGCGCAACACGCTGCGCAGGCTGTACTCCTCCGAACTCGGCGGCACCGGATTGCTGGCCGGACTGGACAGGCTCGCCAACCGGGCGGCACACAACCAGGAATGGAAGCCCGCGCTGGTTTCCGGCACCCGCATGGCCATCGACCGTCTTCTGGAGTTGAACAGAAGGATCGAGGTGTTCTTTCAAGTCGCCGCTGGCGCGGCCCATGGCGCCTCCTCCGACCGGCCGGGCCATAGGACAAAACTCAGATACCGGGCCGACGACGACTGCGCCAGGGTGCTCAGGTCCTCCGTGCCGGACCTCATCGGCAGTTGCGCGAGTCTGCGCGAAGCCCTCGGCCTCCTGCACGAGACGCTGGGAAACGTCCCCGATTCCTGGCTCGAAGACCGCGAAACCCGGATGAATGTGATTCAGGCTGCCGCGGATTTCTGCCTGGAATCGGAAGAACGCCTGTCTCTGCTTACCGAAGCGGAGGATGCTGAACGTGTCTACTGGGTGGAAGCCTCGCGCAATGATCCCCTGTCCTGCGTCCTGACGGGCGCTCCGCTCAGCGTGGCGGACCGGTTGCACGACGATCTATTCAACCAGATGCGAACCGTCGTGCTTACGTCGGCGACGCTGGCGGTCGGTGAACGGTTCGACTATTATATGGAAAGACTGGGGCTCGACCGCGTCCCGGACGGGCGCATGCAGGTCCAGGGCATCGGTTCGCCTTTCGACTACGAAGATCAGGTACTGATCGGTGTGCCCGCGGCCTTCCCATCTCCCCGGTCCGAAGCATTTCAGGAGGCGATCAGCCGGCTTATCCTGGACCTGGTGGCCGCCACGAAGCGCAGCACGCTGGTTCTGTTTACCTCCTACAGCCAGTTGAACCGCACTTTTCAGGACATCGAATCGCCCCTGGCGGAGCGCGGAGTCGTCGTATTGGCCCAGGGCGCGTCGGGACCGCGGACCACGTTGCTGGACCGTTTCAGGCGGACTGACGCCGCCGTACTGCTGGGCACCGACAGCTTCTGGGAAGGAGTCGATGTGCCCGGCAAGGCGCTGGAGGTGGTCATTCTGGTCAAACTACCCTTCGCCGTACCGTCCGAACCGCTGGTACAGGCCCGGGTGGAGCGGCTGGAGGAAGCCGGCCGCAACAGTTTTATGGAATACCAGGTGCCGGAGGCGGTCATAAAGTTCAGGCAGGGCTTCGGCCGGCTGATCCGGTCGACGCGTGACTACGGGGTCGTTACGATACTGGACCAGCGCGTGATCAGCACCGCGTACGGGCATGAGTTCCTGCACGCCCTTCCCGCGAGATCGGAGATCTTCCCCGATGCCGACGCGCTGGTGGAGGGGGTGTCCTACTGGTTCCGGGCACGTGAAAAACGGAAGACCGGCGGGAATTCCGCCATGTGAAGACCGGCGGGAATCCGGGCATGTGAAGACCGGCGGGAACCCGGCCCCGCCGCCATATCATGATCGATGATCTTTGAATCGAGGGAAGGCGATCTTTGAATCAGAGTAATCCAAAGTCCACGTCGGTGATCGGCTCCGTTGCCGCCTTTGGCCGGATGATCAAGCTCTCCCACAGCGTTTTCGCCCTGCCCTTCGCGCTGGCCGGCGCCGCGCTGGCCGCCAGGGGTCACGGGATCGAATGGCAACAGGTGGTCTGGATTATCATCGCCATGGTGTCCGCGCGGAGTGCGGCCATGGGGTTCAACCGGCTCGCCGACCGGGAGATGGACGCAAAGAACCCCCGTACTAGGGACCGCGCGCTGCCGAGGGGATGGATCACGCCCCGCGCCGTCGCCTTCATCGTAGCGGCCTGTTGCGCACTCTTCGTGTTTTCCGCCTATCAGCTCAACCCACTGTGCCTGAAACTGTCGCCCGTCGCGCTGCTGGTGATCCTGTCGTACTCCTTATTCAAGCGATTTACCTGGGCCACCCACCTGGTCCTGGGCCTTGCCCTAGGCATCGCGCCCGTGGGGGCGTGGATTGCCGTGACCGGCGCCTTCGACACGGCCCCGCTCTGGCTCTCCGCGGCCGTGTTGACCTGGGTAGCGGGTTTCGATATAATATACGCCTGCCAGGACTACGCTTTCGACGTGTCGCATGGCGTGCATTCGATACCCCGGCGCCTGGGGGTGCGTTCGGCGCTGCTGACGGCCCGCCTGCTCCATGCGGCCACTGTCACGATCCTGCTGGCCGTCTACCAGGTGTTCGAGCTACATACGCTATATCTTTGCGGCACGGCCCTGGTCACGGGGATCCTGGTTTACGAGCATAAACTCGTCAGGGCGGACGACCTTTCGAAAATAGATGCCGCTTTCTTCAACGCGAACGGACTCGTCAGCGTCGTCTATTTGGCTTTCATGCTGGGCGATATCCTGTGGCCGATATGAGTCCCGCAAACGAAGAGTCCCGGCGCATCCGCCGCATGTTCGATCGCATCGGGCACAGGTACGACCTGCTCAACCACCTGCTGAGTGGATACAGCGACATTCTGTGGCGCCGATCGGCACTTCGCGCACTGAACCCGTCCGCCGGCGACCTGTTGCTCGACGTGGGCATCGGTACGGCCGACCTGGCGCTGGAAGCGCTGAAGGGCAAGCGGAAGCCGGCGCTGGTCATCGGGGTGGACGTGGCCCTGGAGATGATGCGGATCGGCCGGAAGAAAACGGATGATCCCGCGGGCTGCATGGACCAGGCAGGCCGCGCAGGTCCCGCCATACGATTTGTCGGTGGCCGCGCGGAATCGCTGCCCTTCCGGTCCGGGATCTTCGACGGGGTCATGGTGGCCTTCGGCGTGCGGAATTTCACCGACCGCGTCGCGGGACTGCAATGCATGAGGCGCGTATTGAAACCCGGTGGCAGGCTGGTGGTGCTGGAACTTTCCCTTCCCCGGTATCCGGTAGTACGCGCGCTATACCGTTTGTACGCTGTGCACGTGATGCCGTGGATAGGCGGCGTGATATCGGGAGACGCGGACGCCTACCGGTACCTCCAACGCTCAGTGGCGGCGTTTCCCGAGCGCGAACGCTTCCGATCGCTCATGGAGGATGCCGGGTTCGCGGATACAGGCTGGCGTGATCTGTCACTGGGCGTGGCCACCATTTACTGGGGAGAAAAGCGGTCATGAAGCATGTCATCGTCGCCGTCACAGGCGCAAGCGGCGGGTTGTACGCCCTGCGGCTTCTTCGCGCGCTTCTGGCCGGCGGTCACCGGGTAAGCGTCGTGCTGTCCGGTTTCGGCCGGTACGTACTCAGAGAAGAGACTGGCCTGGGAACGGGCGATGAGCTGCAGGACGGACTGGCCGGTCGCTACGGCGACCAGGTGAGGAAAGGGACGCTCACCGAATACAAGATCGGCGACCTGGCGGCTTCGATCGCAAGCGGTTCGGTGCGCACCGACGGGATGGTCGTCATACCCTGTTCGATGAAAACCCTGTCCGCCATCGCCCACGGCACATCCTCCTCCCTGATCGAGCGGGCCGCGGACGTCACGCTCAAGGAGGGCCGTCCCCTCGTGCTGGTACCCAGGGAAACGCCGTTGAACATCATCCATCTGCGCAACCTGCTTGCCGCCGCCGAGGCGGGGGCCCGTATCGTGCCGGCCATGCCGGCCTTCTACCAGAAGCCGTCCTCTTTCGATGACCTGGCCGATTTCATCGCGGGCCGGGTGCTGAACCTGCTCGGAATCGAACAAAGCCTCTTTACGCCCTGGGACGGGCAATCACGCGGAATGGAATCAGCGGAATGAATGACCGGGATATCCACGCGGTAATTTCCATCCTGGAAGACGAGACGTCAAAGTGGACCGAAACCGCGTTGACCGCAGTGGCCGAACAGACCCGGAGCGATCCTTTTCGCATACTGATCGGCACCGTGCTCAGCCTCCGGACGAAGGACGAGACGACTGCGGCAGCCTGCGAGCGGCTCTTCGGTCTGGCCGCTGAGCCGGCGGCCATGGCGGCCCTTTCCGCGGAAACGGTGGACCGCGCCATCTATCCCGTGGGATTTCATGCCACGAAGGCGCGCAACATCCTGGAAATCTGCCGGATCCTCGTGGATGAATACCGGGGTGTCGTTCCGGACGAGATCGACACGCTGGTCACGCTGCCCGGCGTGGGCAGGAAGACCGCCAACCTCGTGGTCACGATCGGATACGGCAAGCCGGGTATCTGCGTCGACACCCACGTGCACCGCATCTCC